>JAKAVW010000170.1 GCA_021827445.1 Pseudomonadota bacterium | reverse complement strand
TGTTCCTTCTTCCCGGTTCCACCGGTGGCGTCCGTCTCGGCATGGAGGCCATCATCATCCCGCAACTGGATATCCGGCACCGCCCCTGCAACCTCAGCGAACTGCTGCCGCGCATCCGCCACGAGCAGTGAGGGTACGGCCATGACAGACGACGAAAAACGGGCGCGCTGGGACGCCTGTTATGCGCAAGTGGAGGCGGTGGAGCCAGAGCCGCTGCCTTTTTTGACGGCGCATGCGGATTGGCTGCCCGCCAGTGGCCGGGCGCTGGATCTGGCCTGTGGACGGGGCGGGAATGCGTTGTTTCTGGCACGCCGCGGTCTGGAGACCGAGGCCTGGGATTATGCGGAAAGCGCCGTGGCCGGGCTGCGCGAGCGGGCAGTTGGCTTGCCCCTGCAGGTGCAATGCCGGGATGCGATTGCCCGGCCACCGGCGCCCGAGTCATTTGCAGTGATCGTGGTTGCGCATTTTTTGCACCGGCCGCTGTTCCCGGCGCTGGCGGCGGCGCTGCGGCCCGGCGGCTTGCTGTTTTATGAGACGTGGGCCGGGGCGTATGCCGGGCGCGGGCCGCAGAATATGGCGTATCGGCTGGGTTTAGGGGAGTTGGCAGGGGCTTTCCCGGGGCTGATTTTGCTGGAATTGCAGGAGGATGTGGATCGGGCGGCAGGGGTCTGGCGGTGCTAAGGCCGCACGCCCTGTTTCTCTCCGCCGCCATCCTCCTGGGCGGTTGCGCCACCCAACCGGCCGCGACAACCCGCACGCCAGCCCCGAAGCCGGGCACCGCCCACACCCGTCATGCGACACTAGACTGGGTTGGCACCTATGCCGGTGTACTCCCCTGCGCAGACTGCCCCGGCGTGCGTGAGGTCATCACGTTAAGCAAAGATCACGCCTATGAGATCACCACCCAATATGTGGGTCGTGGTGACCAGCTTTTTCGTCGCGGCAATATGTTCTCCTGGGTCGATGGCAACACCATCCGGCTGGAGGGCGTGCGCGGTGGGCCGACGCTCTACCGTGTCGGCGAAAACCGGCTTACCCAACTCGGTAGGGATGGCAAACCGATCACGGGTCCCCTCGCGGCGCGTTTTATCCTGAAAAAAATTGTCAAAACCCGGCGGAAACGCGGATAATCCCGCCATGCAAAATCAATTTGATGTCATCGTCGTTGGCGGCGGTCACGCCGGGACGGAAGCGGCGGCTGCGGCCGCCCGTCTCGGCGTGCGCACACTCCTGCTCACCCAGAACCTCGACACCATCGGCCAGATGTCCTGCAATCCAGCCATCGGTGGTATCGGTAAGGGGCATCTGGTCAAAGAAGTCGACGCCCTCGGCGGTATCATGGCCCTCGCCATTGATCAGGCGGGCATTCAGTTCCGCACCCTCAACGCCAGCAAAGGCCCGGCGGTACGCGCCACGCGCGCCCAGGCCGACCGCAGCCTTTACAAACGCGCCGTGCGCCGCCTGCTCGAAGACCTCCCTACGCTGCAACTGTTCCAGGGCATGGTCGGCGATCTGCTCATGGAGGGTGATGCGCTCGCGGGTGTCATCCTCGAAACGGGGCTGGCGCTGCGCGCACCCCAGATCGTCCTCACCACGGGGACCTTCCTGGGCGGCCGGGTCCACATGGGTGACCAAAGCTACGCCGCCGGCCGTGCCGGCGATCCGCCTTCCAACGCCCTCGCCCAGCGCCTGCGCGCGATGGCCTTTCCGGTGGCGCGTCTGAAGACCGGTACGCCGCCGCGCATCGACGGTCGCAGCATCGACTATAGCGTATTGGAGGCGCAGCCCGGTGACACCCCGCCACCCGCCTTCTCCTTCATGACCCAGCGCATCGCGGTGCCCCAGCGCGCCTGCCATATTACCCATACCAACCTGCGCACCCACGAGATCATCGCCGCGAATCTGCACCAGTCGGCCATGTACGGTGGTCATATCCAGTCGGTAGGGCCGCGTTACTGCCCGTCCATCGAAGATAAGGTCGTGCGTTTTGCCGACAAAAGCGCGCACCAGATCTTTTTGGAGCCGGAAGGCCTCGATACCCACGAAGTCTACCCCAATGGCATTTCCACCAGTCTGCCCTTTACCGTGCAGGTGGAACTGGTGCGCAGTATGCGCGGCCTGGAGAATGCCGTTCTCTTGCGTCCCGGTTATGCCATCGAGTACGACTACCTCGACCCCCGCGACCTCCATCTCAGCCTCGAAAGCCAGCGCCTGCCCGGCCTTTTCTGTGCGGGCCAGATCAACGGCACCACCGGCTACGAAGAGGCCGCGGCACAGGGCCTGCTCGCCGGACTCAACGCCGCCCGCCGCGCCCGTGACCTCGCGGCGTGGACGCCCGGTCGCCATGAGGCCTATCTGGGGGTGATGGTGGATGACCTCGTCACCCGCGGTCTTGACGAGCCCTACCGCATGTTCACCAGTCGCGCCGAGTATCGCCTGCAACTGCGCGAAGACAATGCCGATTTGCGTCTGACCCCCCATGGCCGCGCGTTGGGACTGGTGGATGACGCGCGCTGGACGGCCTTCAGTACCAAGCAGGACATCGTGCAGGCGGAGCGCCGCCGCCTTGAAGGCCTGCGCATCCACCCCGGTAGCGTCAGCGCCGAGCGTATTGCGGCGAAGATGGAGCACTCCCTCTCCCACGATGTTACCGCCCTCGAACTCCTCCGCCGCCCTGACTGGGATTACGTCGGCCTGCTCAACACCCTCGAGCTGCCCCTTTGTACGGATGCCCAGGCCCGGAAGCAACTGGAGATCGAATGTAAATACGCCGGCTACGTCGCCCGCCAGCACGATGAGATCACCCGCGCCGCGCGCTGGGAGGGTACGGATATCCCTGCCGACATGGACTACGCCGCGGTGCGCGGTCTCTCTACCGAAGTGCTGCAGCGCCTCGCCCGCCAGCGGCCCCAGACCATCGGTTTGGCCAGCCGCATCCCTGGTGTGACCCCGGCGGCCATTTCCCTGCTCCTGATCCACGTGAAACGTCGCGGTCTGCAGCAGGCCGGCTGATCCCGATGGCCAAGCCGGAGATATCTCCGCAGGTACTGCGCGCCCGTCTGGATGCCGGACTGGCGGCCCTCGGCCTCGAAAGTGTTGATGCGGAGCAGCGTAATCTGCTGATCCGCTATCTCGCCCTCCTGCAGCGCTGGAATGCCACCCACAACCTGACGGCGGTACGCGATCTCCTGGAGATGGTGCCCCGCCATCTGCTGGACAGTCTGGCGGTGCTACCCTACCTGCCGGGGGGCGCGGTGGCGGATATCGGCAGCGGCGCCGGATTGCCCGGTATTCCCCTGGCCATTTGCCGCCCGGCGCAACCGTTTACCTTGGTTGAACCGGCGGCCAAGCGGGTAGCCTTCCTCCGCCATGCCGTCGCGGCTCTCGGCTTGACCAACGTGCAAGTTGCCCCACAGGGCAGCGAAGATTACCACCCCGATCCCCTCCCACAAGTCATTATCAGCCGCGCCACCGCGCCCCTCGTTCGTCTCGACGCCATGACCCGGCACTTGCAGGGTTCGCACACGCGGGTGCTCGCGCAGAAAGGTCCGGGTGTCGAGGCGGAGTTGGCCGACTGGCCGCGTGCCGCGACCCTCCACATCGCTCGTCAGGAACTCGCTGTCCCCGACCTGCCGCCCCGTCTGCTGCTTTCCTGGTGTGTACCCGTAATCATGCCCTAGCCCCCTGCGCCGCTACGGGGTACTCTAAGGGAAATCATTGTCGAAGATGGAAGTCTATCCAGTCATCATGCGCACGGTCGCTATTGCCAATCAAAAGGGAGGGGTGGGTAAGACTACCACCGCCGTCAATCTGGCCGCCGGACTGGCCCAGGTGGGCAAACGCGTCCTCCTGATCGATCTCGATCCCCAGGCCAACGCCACTACCGGTCTTGGTCTCGGCAGCAGCGCGACGTCGACTATTTACCACGTCCTCCTCGGCGAATTGCCGCTGAGCGCGGTGCTGCTGAACGCCTCTCCGGCGGGTCTCTCTCTCGCACCCTCCAGCCCCGATCTTGCCGGTGCGGAGGTTGAGCTTTATGGCCGACCTGACCGTGAGCGGTATCTTAAAAATGCGTTGGCCCCAGTGAGTGACTTCGAATACGTGCTGATCGACTGCCCGCCCGCGCTCAATATGCTGACCATTAACGCACTGGTCGCCGCGGATAGCGTGCTGATCCCCATGCAGTGCGAATATTATGCCCTCGAAGGCCTGACCCAGTTGCTCGGCACCGTGCGCCGGGTGCGTGCGCAACTCAACCCACGCCTCGAAGTGCATGGCCTGCTGCGAACCATGTTCGACAATCGCAACCGCCTCTCCTCCGAAGTGGGGCTGGAGCTGGAGCGCCATTTCCCGGATAAACTCTATTGTACGGTGGTACCCCGCAATATCCGCCTGGCCGAAGCCCCCAGTTTTGGCCGCGCTGCATTGGAATATGATCCGGCCTGTGCCGGGTCGCGGGCCTATCAGGGTGTCGCCGCTGAGTTTTTACGGCGCGAGTGGGTGGAGTGAAGCGGGTCGGTCTCGGGCGCGGACTGGACGCCCTCTTCGCCAGTGAAGGGAGCGCGGGCGGCGCTATGCGCGAGGTTCCCGTTGATTTGCTGCAACGCGGCCGTTATCAGCCACGCGGTTTGATCAGCGAGGAGTCTCTGGAAGAGCTGGCCGCCTCCATCCGCAGTCAGGGGGTGGTGCAGCCCATTGTCATTCGCGCCATCGGCGGTGGTCGCTACGAAATCATCGCCGGTGAGCGCCGCTGGCGTGCCGCGCAGTTGGCCAGTCTCAGCCATATCCCCGCCGTGGTCCGGGAGTGCAGTGACGAACAAGCCCTCGCCATCGGCATTATCGAAAATATCCAGCGCCAGGCTCTTAATCCTCTGGAAGAAGCCCAGGCCCTGCAACGCCTGCTCGACGAGTTTGGCCTCAGTCACGAAGCGCTGGCGGAATCTCTGGGTCGTTCCCGGGCCGCCATCAGCAATCAGTTGCGCCTGCTGCGCCTCTGTCCGGACCTCCATCCCCATGTCGAAAATGGCGCCCTCAGCGCGGGACACGCCCGCGCCCTGCTCACGTTGCCAGACGATCGTCAGGTGCGGCTCGCGGATAGAGTCGTGCGTGAGGCCTTGAGTGTGCGGGCCACCGAACGCTTGGTGCAGGCCGAAGGCCGGGTCAGGCCGTCCAAAGCCGACCAGGATCCCAATGTGGCCGCGCTTTCAGCCCGTATTGCGGCGCGTCTGGGGCTGCCTGTTGTTTTGCGTGCTCAGGGGCGGGGCGGCGAATTGCGGATTCGCTGGGATGATCCCGAACAGGAAATGATGCTTTTCCGGCGTCTGGGCGTGTCGTTGGATGATGACGAAAGCTGAGTTTCGGCTCTTGACGGGTTGCATCAGCCTGTTTAGACTCTGCCCGTATTCTGGACCTGCCCGTTGAAAGAGCAAGAAAAACAAACGGGCATGGTAAATTTCTCGTCCTATGTAGGGCGGGTAACTGCGACAGTGCTGACGCTGGCCCTGTTTCTGGCTGCCTTGGTGGTTTGGCGCTGGGGGCGGGAAGCAGCCTACGCGGTGCTGTTTGCTGCATTTTTGAGCGTCATCAACATGCTCATTTTGGGTGGCCGCCTGATCGCGCTCCCCGTCTCCACGCATCGCGCTGCACAGCGCCTGGGTGGCGCGGTGTTGCAGCGCTGGATTATTACCATCCTCGGACTCATTTTTGCAATCTTCTGGTTGCACCTGCCGGTTATCGGGCTGGTCGCCGGGTTTTTGCTGACTCATTTCGTATTTATGGCATTTCTGGTCCGTGAACGGACCAGGCAAAGGAGTTAAGCGTGGCATCAGGCGATATCGCCCATCACCTCGTAAACTGGTCCATCGGCGAAGGCTTCTGGACCTTCAATCTCGACACCATCATCATGGGTTGGGTCGTGGCTGCTATTCTGGTCATTACCGCCATGGTGGTGGGCGCACGTTTACAGACCAGCGCCCCCAGCGGCATGCAGAACTGGCTGGAAGGTGTTGTTGATTTCATTGATGATCTGGTGCAAGGCAGCTTCCCGGTCAAAGATCCTTTGATCGCCCCCGTCGCCATGACCGTCTTTCTGTGGATTTTGCTGATGAACAGCCTGGACGTTATCCCCGCCTACCTGCCTGGCACGGTTGCGCACTGGTTTGGGATCACGGAATTCCGCATCACCCCGACCGTCAACTTGAATACGACGTTGGGTGTGGCCATCGCGATCTTCCTGTTGATGGTAGCAACTAAAATGCGGGTGAAAGGATTCTCCTACTTCAAGACCTACCTGACCCATCCTTTCGGCATTTGGCTGGCGCCGATGAATATCATCATGTCGCTGATTGAAGAAATCACCAAGCCCCTGAGCCTTGGTTTGCGACTTTTCGGCAATATGTTCGCCGGTGAACTGGTCTTCCTACTGCTGGCCATGCTGCCCTGGTGGGGCGAGCTGGTTATGGGCGAGGTCTGG
>JAKAVW010000169.1 GCA_021827445.1 Pseudomonadota bacterium | reverse complement strand
GCCCAGGGCGCGCCGGACCGGATACGGATCTGGGCAAGCTCTCCAGCCAAGCCTGCACGTCACTCTGTCGCCAACGGCGACCCCGCGCGCCTGGAACGCAAACGGCTGGAGGGAGCGTCTTGGGGTCCCTTTTTTTGATGGTCAGGGGCGATAGTCCCAGGATCTGGGCCAGCTCAGCAGAGGTCATCAACCGATCCATGCCTCAACCCCAGAGCGCCAAGTCGGTCTGCTGAGAACGAGTCGGAGGAATCCTGGGGACACGCAATCCACCTGGGTTGAACGGGATAGATTTGCACGAATCCGCGGAACGACTCAGCTCACGGAATACCATCTCGATACCCTCCAAAACCGGCGGGCCAGGATCGACCGGTGGCGAATCATCATCCAGAATGGGTGGCTTACCGACAGGCTCCGGCGGTGGATAATCCACGCTGACATAACGGGGCTTGGCCGGCGGAATGCGGCCATGGCGCAAATCACCAGTGTCAATCAGCAGACCCAGATCAAGATCCTCCGCTGCGGAGGCCGCCAACAGGGACTCGGACACTTCAGCAAAACGCTCTGGGCTCTGCTCGGAAGGTTGCTCCCTTGTTACGGCCAGATGTGGAATATCGGGCTCGACAACCACCTCAAGTTCTTGCGCCATCTCGCCGTCATGATGATCCTGCAGAGCGCCCTCGATCATCTCGATGGTGCGGACATGCCGATCGGGCAGCAGTGTGCTGCGTAACGCCTGGAGCAAAGTTGCGGCGATCCGGCAGCCAGCCTTTATCCGGGCGATGAGCCGCTTGGCGATGTCCGTGATCCGGGCCCCGGTTACCGAGCGTAACTGCTCCAAGATGGCGGGGGCGCGGTCCGTGAGGCCTTCCGTTGATATCTGACCGCTCTGGATCTGTTGGACCGCGCAATCCACCCAACCGGAGAGGGTAGTGGGAGCAGCTTCCTGATTCTCTGGAGTATCCAACAGGGGTTCCATGTCCGCCATGCTCTCCTCGACGCTCTCCATAATCTGCGCAGGATCCTCTGCAAAAGAGGAGCCCCATTCGCTGGCATATAAAGGGTCGAGGTCGTATGGCGATCCAGGGCAATCTGGCGCAAAGGTATCGAGGATGTCCCGGGAATCCTCCTCACCCGCGGTTATCGGGCTGGGCCTTTGAGGCTGATCCAGGCTTGCGAACGCAGAGGCGGTGAGCATGTCCCGATGGGATCCGGTGGCAAAGCCTACGCCGGTCATCTTCCTGGAAAAACCCAGGAAGTCCCTGTGCTTGCGAAGGTACGCATAGGCGATGTTTTTGAGATAGTCGCGGAACGTCTTGATCCGGTGGTTCCGGCCCGAAGTGTCGGGATCATACTCCCTCGCGCAGAAGTCCACGATCCCGGACGCGCAATCGGTGAGAATATCGGGGTCCTGAAAACCTACCTTCCGGGCGATGTGTGCCACCACCTCGAAGGCCGTGCAGTAAGCCCCCGTATACATGGCCGTGAGCTCAGCCTCGTCCAGGTGATTTCGCCTCTCTGCACGGTATAGCTCACAGAAGCGCACGCCGTGCAGGTAATCGTCCTCGCTGCCGACCTCGCCCCAGGTGGCCCAGGACCGGGAGGAGGGGGGTGTGGGGGGCCGCTTCCCGGAGCTTGCAGAGAGGACCTCCACATCGATCTCGGTGTAGCGGGTAGGGCTCTGCCACTTGGCGGGCAGGAGTGTGATATCTTCGAAGATTTCAGCGTGTAGTGTGGTCATGAGAGCCTCCCTGGGTGAGGGTGGTGGAACGATTGGCCAGGATGCGGCAGAGAAGGGTTAGTCATGGGCGTCTTCCAGAGGAATGGATAGGGCAGCATTGTCTATCGGGCCAAAAATGTCCGGACGGAGGTCGGAGCACCGGATGGTGCCACCTGTGGCGCGCTCGATTTGAACTGAAGCTTTGAGCCCAGGGCAGGACAGTCCCTTCAGCCACTTACACACAGCGGGCTGGGATACCCCGGCCAGTTTGGCCAGGGCTCTCTGCGATCCTGCGATTCGCAGCGCTAACAACAAGCCGGGCGTCGGTTTCATAACCCAAGTATAACCACGGTTATGTCTCTGTCAATAACTCTGGTTAGTTTTCAATTGATAACATTGGTTATAGCGTGATAAGTATGAAGACCTTTGCCGAAAGAGTAAGGATGGCCAGAGAGTATGCCGAGCTGACACAGGCCCAGCTTGCCGAAGCGGTTGGCATGTCTCAGCCAGGCATCCAAAAATTGGAACGGACCGGGGCATCGTCTAGGTTCACCACACAGATTGCCTCAGCTTGTGGTGTACGCAGTGAATGGCTAGCTACTGGCAAGGGTGAGATGGTAAGCGATAGCGCGCCACACAAACCTGCCTTTGATGTAAATGTCGAACCAGTAGATGAACCCATTCGGACTGTGCCACTGATAAGCTGCGTTGCCGCTGGCAAGATGACCAGTATCACCGACCCATACGCTCTAGGCGCCCATGAGAAGAAAGTGCCCGTCTTGGCCGATACATCTCGGTTTGCTTTTGCATTGCGAATCTATGGGGACTCCATGGTGCCAGAGTTTATCCCAGGAGATATTGTCATCATTGATCCTGACATAACCCCACAACCCGGGGATTATGTCATCGCTAAAAACGATGACCAGGAAGCTACCTTTAAGAAGTACCGACCACGGGGGAGAAACGAAAAAGGGCAAGAATACTTTGAACTTGTACCATTGAACCCTGACTATCCAACCCTACGTTCCGATATGGATCAGATCGCAATCATCGGCACGGTCGTCCAGCACAACAGAATAATACGACGAACCGGTAAGTTATGACGCCAACGTGTGGCTGTGATTCTTGGTGCCCACAATATAACTTAGGTTATTGACAGAGGAATAATGCAGGTTATCATAACTCCATTGAAGCCACCCGTCGGGCTGGCGTCCTGGAGGTCTAGCATTATGTCCAATGTTCCTCTCGACCGTACCACTGCCCTGCGGCAGTCTGTACGCAAGTCGCCCCGCATTCGTTCCGCATCCCGTATGCCCATGCCTGTGGCGGTGTCTTACCGTGACGGCGCCGTGCTAACCTTCCTGTTCGACCGTTCCACCACTATCGTGGATCTGGCGACGCTGATTGCCCGCGCCGGGACGGTGCGGAAGGTGGTGCTCTGATGGTCACACTCACCATGGCCGGGGTCGTCGTCCGGCGCGACGGCAAATTGCTTACCGTGCTCGGGACCGAAGAACGGGACGGCGATACGCACCTCCACATTCAAGGGGCTGCCGTGGATTTTTGGGCTACATCCTGTGAGCTATACCACTGCGGCTATCGCCTGGTCGCCGCCAAGCCCGCCGTCTGGGATATATGGGGGAGGGCGGTGTATGGTGGGCTGCACGGGCGCGGATTTGCCCCGCACGCCACCGCCCCAAGCTGCCCCTGATTCGCGCTTTCCTTATAATACAGCTTGGAGCGTCGCAGTGCTCAGCAAGCCTTTTCGCGCGCCCATGCGTGATCGGCCTTGCGCTGGCGACTAGGAGATAGAGCGCGGCAGTCTCCCCGTGAAGGTGCAGGTGACATGAGCCCATACTACCGCTCTGGCTGAGTCGTGGGAGGGTTCGGTTTACTTCGTTGGCGGGCAACCTGCAAAAAGATATCTGGAGAAACCGTGGGTAAAACAAACGCTCCCCAAGGAAGGCGCCCCGTGACGATGGTCAGCATTTCTCTGGCCGCACCATAAAGCATCGCTGCCCCCGTCAGTAAAAGCAATTTCTCTTTGTCCTCTCGTTCTTCTGGCAAACGAAAGATCCCGAAAATATCGACCTGGAAACGATAGGGTGCCCAACCATCGTCCACAGCCGCCCCATTCACACCGATGTCGACGCGGTATTGGAGCGGATCCTGGTTGTTTACCGACAGATCAGCTGTGAAACCAAAGCGATACTCACCTCCAGAACCTTCCGGCGCAGGAGACTTTTCCGCATTGATCTCCAGTCTCTGGAAGAAAGAAGACTCAAGCTGCAGAGGTGGTTGCTGTATGGATATATCTTGCGCACTCATTGGCGGGTTGCATATGAATTGGGGTGAAATTGCCAACCAGTTCTGGCCTTTTTTCGTCGCTGGGGCGTGCCACCGGCTTGACGATAAATGCCGACGCATCGTTATCGACAAGTCGCACATCAACGGTTGCGTTCAATGCCATGGCAACCTTTGCCATGGTCTCTAGCGTAAAATTGGCATCGCCGCGCATGACTTTGGTGATATAAGGCAGGGAGGTCCCCATTTTTCTGGCCAACTCGCTGCGGTTGATGTGCTTTCGTTTCATCAACGCATCCACGCTGACCGCAAAATCGACGGCAATCCCCGCAGCCCAATATTCTGGACTCAGACGGGCCTGATCCACCATCTTCTTGAATGCGCTACCTATCTTCATCTTCAATAACCTCCAACAACCCAACAGAAGCGGCGTCTTCGTACCGCCGTTTTCGCGCTATTGCCGCGCTTATTTCCTTTGGTGGCGTTTTTCGATTGTTTTTCATAAAAACACTGGTACAAACGATCAAGCGTAACTCATGGTAAAACCAGAGCAACCGCAAACGGCCTTTGGTAAACTGCCAAATCTGATGATCATCATCCACTCTGTGAGATAGCTCCACCGGAAGCCGTGTAGGATCTCGAGTTCCATCGGCAATATCCATCAAGAGTTTGATCAGTCCATTGACGTCGGATCCACGAGCCGACTGCAGTTCCTCCATCTCCTGGAGTACATCTTTTTGTCCATCCGATACGCCATGCACGGTCCAGACTCCTGACACTATGAGCCGGACCCTCACCTTAACCTCTGAGTTAAGTATGGCGTTTGCATTTCCGTTTGTCTACCTGTTTAACCGTTTGCGGCCTTTAGTGAGGATGTCAACAGGCCACGGAGACTCTCCAATAATCTCTCTCCTGCAGTATCCATCGGGCAGGATGTTTCTCTTGATGCGGCCATGATGACGCGCCCCTGCTCCTGCTCCTGCTCCTGCTCCTGCAAGTGATCGTGCTGCTCGATGGCCTTAGTATTGAGCAGCCCCTGTTCTCAGATCAACCCTTCGGCGATCCGGGCGCTTATAGGTATCGGCAGGCATGGCATTCTCCGTCAAGTCTGGTCTTCGTTGTAGTCACAATGGGGCCACAAGGGGGTGAATTGCCAGCTGGCTGATTGGATAGAGCGCTGCTCGTGGCACGGGCCAAAAAAAAAGAGCGACCAACGCCTTTTCTCACAAAAGGCGTGCTGATTGCCCTTGCGCCGTGAGAATACCAACCGCTTTTTTGTCGAAAGAAACGAAGGTTTTTCCACCAAGCCAATTTCCTTCATAGGCAATGACTCCATCAGCAAAATCCCCGCCTGCTTCGAGTACCGATAGGCCAACCTCTACGGCCGGCCTATTCACTTCCACATTGGCGGCGGCAAGTAGGGCGCGGATCGCAGCGGCTGCGTCGGATGGTTGGAAGCCGTAGACCCTGAGCAGCAATGCCCAGCTACTGCCACCATCAACTAGGCGAATGGTTTTTTAGCCAGTCCTGCAAGACCCTGTCTAACCGTGTTTGCCAGCCCTTTCCAGTAGCCCTAAAAGATCGCACGACTTCCGCCGATAATCGGATAGTGATGCGTTCCTTGGTGGTGACCGCTGGTGGCCTACCACGCCTTAGAATGGGTTGCACGGCTTCCCATTCCTCATCGGTAAACGGCAAGGCATCCGGATCGGACATTGCCGCTGCAGTGATGGCCGCATCTTCCTCCGGTGAGGGAAGCTCTACCAGGCGACCAGCTTTAGTTTTCAGTAACATATCTTCGAACCTCTCTGGCATTTGCCTTACGTAAGCTGATAATGCGGCGCTTATCGCCGCGATCTGTGAATGCCACGCAAAATAACCGCGTCCCACGCAGCGCCAACCCCACCATGCGCTGCTCACCATAATCTCTGCGTAGATCAGGCCAGATCACCGCTGAATCCCAATCCAATTCCTCCGCAACTACCAAGGAGACGCCGTGTTTTGCGTGGTTGACAGCGTCCTTGGTCGGATCGAAAGCAATCTTCATGGTTTATTGTATGCACAGAATATAAAGGGATCAACAGCAATTTTCATTCTTTACCGGCCCAGCCTTGTGCGGTCGCCGCGTTGATTTCCTCAATGGTGGCAACTTTCTTTGTCCGGCCCGCGAGTATGCCGACAAAGCTGGCAACCGTTCCGGTTTGCCGGGCTGCTTTGAGCACGCCCCTGCCATCGGGCAGCAAATCCAGTTCAATCTTTTCTCCCGGCTTGATGCCAAGGTGTTGCAGCACGTCTTTTCTAAAAGTCACCTGTCCCCGCGCGGTAACGGTCAATGTGGTCATGCTGTCCTCACAGTCGCTTGTAATGATGCGCTCGAGATAATGCGAAATCGCCTTACTGTCAAATCAGCAGAACGAGTGGCTGGGTAGAACACGGCCTGCAGGGCAGGTCCTATGCGGACAAGCCTTGCTGCGCATGGGCCTGCAT
>JAKAVW010000168.1 GCA_021827445.1 Pseudomonadota bacterium | reverse complement strand
GATTGCTCAAGGTAGACAGTTCTGTCTACTGCGGGCAACTCTAGACAACATGGAACGATCTGTCTACCATGGCGTGATGGATAGACATTCCAATCCCGCACTCATGGACCAGACCAAGCCATCTGCGCGTGAGCGCATTCTGCTCACAGCGCACACGCTCTTTTATCGTGAGGGTATTCGCAGCACGGGCGTGGATCGCATCATCGCGGAAGCGGGCGTCACCAAGGTGACCTTTTATCGCCATTACCCGAGTAAAAACGATCTGATCGTGGCTTTTCTGGATTATCGTCACCGTATATGGATGTCCTGGTTTCAGGATGCGCTCCAAAGGCATGGCAACAATCTTCTGGCCATTGCACCGGTTTTACAGGAATGGTTTACCGACCCTTCTTTTAGGGGATGTGCCTTCATCAATGCACTTGGAGAGATGGGATCAATGCCCGAGGTCGTGCTAAGGGTGATGCAGCACAAAGCGGAACTGCGCAAGGTGATTGAGGACATGCTGCCGGAAGATCGCGAGCGGGAGGACTTGGCGAGCGCCATCGCCATGGCTATAGATGGTGCCGTAGTTCGGGCCGAGTGGGGAGAGCCGGCAAAAGCCGTTGATGGATTTAATCGCTTAATGGAGGGTGTGTTCTATCTCAAACCTCAAACATGAAGCACTTTTGCCGCGTGTGGGGTGGAGACACGGCGTATTTACTGTCCAAAAGTGGCGCGCATTTGCCTGCGTCTGGGCGTAGCATCACATTCCAGAATCCATTTTTGAGGGTTTTCCAATGCTGAACGAACCGCTGCTTCAATGGCATATAGATCGTATCACTACACCGTTGGGTGTCATGCTGCTGGTCACCGACGCGCAAAACACCCTGCGTGCACTGGACTGGGCGGACAGCGAGGCCCGCATGCTGGATCGACTCCGCCTGCTCTACGGCTCCGACGGGGTAACGCTGACCTCGGGGACTGCTCCGCAGCCGGTTCGCAACGGTCTGGAGGCCTACTGGGCGGGTGATCTCAACGCCGTATCCGCCATTCCCGTAGAAACCGCGGGCACCGAGTTTCAGCAGGCGGCCTGGGCCTGGTTGCGCAGTATCCCCACCGGAGAAACCCGCAGCTATCAGGAACAGGCGAAGGGCATGGACCGGGCATCGGCGGTGCGTGCCGTGGGGCGTGCCAACGGAGCGAATCCCATTGGTATTGTCATTCCCTGCCATCGCGTCATCGGCGCCAACGGCACCTTGACCGGCTACGCGGGCGGAATAGAGCGCAAACGCTGGCTGTTGCGCCATGAGGGCGGTGATTTCTAGGATTGCGCCCACAAGCGCATGGCCGCATAGGCGCGCCAGGGCCGCCATGCTTCGGCGATCATCAGCATTACTGCCGGGCTGGGGCGCCCGTTCTCTGTTTCCAGCGCACGCAGCAATCCCAAGTCTGAATGGGGGAAGGCATCCGGGTCACGATAGCCACGCATGGCGATGTAGTGCGCCGTCCATGGGCCGATACCCGGCAGTTCGCAGAGGTTTTTGATAATGCTGTCGAGGGTATGCGCCGAAAAAGCCAGGCGACCCTCTTGCATGGCCACAGCCAGAGTCTGCAGCGTCTTTTCTCTGGCACGGGTTAGGCCGATAGAGCCAAGATCGGCGGCCATGACGGCGGCAGGTGTCGGGAATACCCTGGAGATTTCCGTGCCGTCTGACAGTTGCGCCATTTCTTCCGTGAGCGATCCCCCAAGAGCGGCAACAAGCCGACCCGATAGCGTGGTCGCCGCAGCCACGCTAATTTGCTGGCCCAATATCGCGCGCACCGTGAGTTCGAACAAATCCCATGCGCCTGGGACACGCAATCCAGGCCTCGCTCTGACGCGTGAAGCCATAAGCGGGTCTGTGGAAAGATGCTGGTCGATCCTAATGATCTCCGTATCCAGATCAAACAGGCGGCGCAATCGCGCCACGATGATGCCTATAGGGGGAATTTTCGTTGCGTGTATGGTTGCCAGAAGCTGATCGGCCGCCGGATCAGGATGGACTTCGACAAGGCCCTGTATCCCCTCTAACTGAAAGGAACGCCAATACTGCCCGGACTGTACGGCCTCCACTCCCGGGATGGCGCGGCCCGCCAGAAATTCCAGCAGTGCCGCCCAGTCATAAGGTGGGGTATAGGGCAGCTTCAAGGTGATGCCCGCAGCCATATTGCTCTTCGAAGCAGAAGCATGGCGCAGTGCACTGGGCGCACACCCACAGTGGCGCTGCATGACCGCATTGAAACGACGGACGCTGCCAAATCCTGCAGCAAGTGCGACATCGGTCATGGAAAGCCCGGTTTCTGCAAGCAGTTTTTTGGCCAGCAGAATGCGATGCGTCTGCGCCAGGGCCGTCGGCGTGCTACCAAGCACACGCACAAACAGTCGCCGCAAATGCCGTCCACTAACACCTAAGTGGACAGCCACCTCATCCAAACTGGTGCCGCTTAAGGCGCCGTCATCGCTCATCTGCTGCAAGGCCAGGGAAACCACCAGGGCACTGGCCACTGCGAGAGGTTCGGCTCCCGCCAACTCGGGGCGGCAACGCAAACAGGGTCGGAAACCCAACTGCCGGGCTACCGCAGTGCTGGGTACAAAGAGGCAATTTCTCAGTTTTGGGGGACGTGCGGGACATACCGGACGGCAATAGATACCCGTGGATAACACCGCCGTGTAGAACTTGCCGTCAAACCGTGCGTCCCTTGCCAGGACGGCGCGGTAGCACACTTCGCGATTCAGGTCCGATGTATTCATAGGCTCTTTATAAACCAGGCGGCTGCAGGTGTCTCGTCATTTTCGGACATCGATATTGATGTGCAACCAGTTAGGCCTGGCCCCTTTGCGCAAATTGCCGCTATAATAGTGGCATATGGCCAAGACAGGAGGAAACCGTTATGGCGATAGCACTGATTGAATCAGGAACGTCCGCATCGCAAGGGGTTCTGCGGCTACTTGGGCTTCTCCCGGAAGAGGACACTGCCCTGCTTGAACTGACGGAAACGGGGGTTCCTCTTGCCCAGTTGGCGCTACTGACAGAGCTCGGGTTGACGAAGACCGAAATCCAGGCACTGGTCATCCCGGCGCGGACCATGTCGCATCGCAAAGCGGGTACCGGTCGCCTGAATCGGGAGGAGTCCGACCGGTTCCTGCGCGTGCTGCGCTGTCTGCTACAGGCGGGACAGACCTTCGGCGACCCGGAAAAGGCGCTGCGCTGGTTGCGCAAACCGAAGACCGGGCTGGGCGGCCGCACGCCACTAACGGCGCTGGAGACCGAAATGGGCGCCCGTCTGGTCGAAGAATGGCTGGTCCGTATCGATCAGGGGATGGCCGCCTGACGGTGCTTCTCTGGCGGATCAGTAATCATACGACGCTGGATGGTCTGGGTGGCATGCGCGCTTCCGGACGTTGGTCCAGTCGCGGCCGTCCGGTAGTCTATTGCGCGCCGGATCCGTCCACGGCACTTCTGGAAACACTGGTCCATCTCGAAGTCGATACGGAAGATCTCCCGGACGCGTTCCAATGGTTGCGTATTTCCGTGCCGGAAGATATTGCATTAGACAGTGCGGATATCACTCATCTTCCGCAGGATTGGAGTCAACATTTGCATCTCACGCAAATGTACGGGGATCGCTGGCTCGCCGACGGTACAGCATCCCTGCTGCGTGTGCCGAGTGTGCTGGTGCCGGAGACCTGGAACGTGCTCCTGAACCCCCGGCATCCGGCGGCGGCGCGCTGTGCCATTTCTGCCACCTATCGTTATCCTTTGGACACGCGTTTGTCGCAGAGACCCGGCTGTCACTCATGACTCTCCCAACGGCACCGCATGGGCCAGAGGCCGCCACTGCAAATGCTGAAACATCTGCAAATAGCGGCGGGCGGCGTGATGATCGGTTTTGAGCATGTAGCGCCAAAACCCGAAAATCCGCGCCAGCGTCATCATCCGCGTGGCATATTTACCCCAGGTGTAATGCGCGCTGACCCGCGCTAATGCGCCATCGGAAATCGCCTCCCAAACACGGCTATCGGCAGCAACGTTTTCCAGGAAGTCCGCCAACTTCTCCGCCGCCTCCTGCAGGTTGTTGGGATCGATATGAAAACCGGAAATGCCATCTTCTATAATTTCCAATGGCCCTCCGAAGCGGGTGGCAAATACCGGGAGACCGGAGCTCATGGCTTCGATCACCGTCAGTCCGAAGGCTTCAAAGAGTGCGGGCTGGACGAAACATCCATGGGTATCGCCAATGACCCGGTAGAGTTCTCCCGCCACATTCTTATCGAGTAAAGTGCCTATCCAGCGCATCTGGCCGTCAAGCTGATGCGCATCCATGATGGCGTGCATCTGGTGGATTTGCGCCCGTTCTTCCTCATCCTGAGAATCCTGCGGATCGACATGGCCACCGATAATAACAAGATTCGCCAGCCTGCGTAGACGCTCAGAGGCACCAAAAATCTCGGCCAGTCCGCTGAGATTTTTGATGTGGTCCATGCGCGCCATACTGAAAATGATGGGTTTATCCTGATCCTTTAATAGGCCGCGCCGGTCTGCGGCAGGCTCCTCGCCAAAGAGCAACGCATCAATATCGTCGTGTAGAAAACGTAAACGTTCTTCGCTGGCGGAATACGGAAAATAATAGCGGGCATCGGCACCGGGAGAGATGATATTGAATTTGGTGTCGAAGACGTCAATCCCGTTTTCCACCCGATACAGTCCGGGGAGGCTGTAATTCTGATGCCCTTCGTACTGGCCCACCTCGCGGTCATTCCCGGCGATTTCCTGATAAGTGCTGGTGACGATAATGTCGGCGGAGTTCATGGCGATGAGATCGGCGGTGAACTGACAGGCGAAATGATGGCTGGCATCGTGATCGCGCCAGTAGAGGTCGCTATAGAGATATTTACTCTTCTCCAGCGCGTGGGCAATGTTGCACTGGGTGACATTCAGCCGTTCACTGAGCAGGGAGGCTACCAGATTGCCATCGGAATAATTGCCGATAATCAGGTCGGGACGACGGCCAAATTCCGCCAGGGTTTCCCGTTCGAGATCGTCGGCATAGCGTTCCAGCCATGGCCAGACATTGAAGCGGGAGATCCAGTGCGGCAATATTTCGCCATTGGGATAGCGGAAGGGCACGCGGAGAATCTGCACGTTGTCGGCGCTATGGATGGGTTCCAGACGCTGGTCGCAGGTAGTGCCATCGGCATTGGGAATCAGGCGGGTGGCAATGAGAATGTGCGGCACGATGTCCACGCCCTGACGCGCCAGCCGCTGCCGCATTTCCTGTTCCAAGGCGCGCGCCTGGTCGAGAATGTAGACGACCTGCCCGCCGGTATCCGGACGTCCGAGCACCTTGTCCTGCGCGAACCAGCCATGAATAGAAACGATCAGTATTTTTGAGATCATGGGGATGCGGTCGATGAAGGCCTCCAGGCTTTCCGCCGAGGGTGCGTCCAGCAGGTCCATCAGCAGACGCATGGTTTCACGGACCCGTCCGGCGGTGTCCCCCCAGCCGGGGGCAAAACCGCGGCGGCTCATTTCCGCGGCAAACTCCGGCCAGGGTTTGGTCTTGGGCAGTGTCGCCAGATACTGTACAGTCTGGCGCAGCGTCTCAAAGTCCGGCGGTTGATCACGCACCATCAGCGATTGCCCGTTGAGCTTGTGCACGGCCAAAAAGTCGAGAATGCTCTGGCGACCGGCCTTGATGTCCCCGAAAAGCTGTCCGGCCAGGCGACGATTCATATACATGAGCCCCTGCCCGATGGTGGCCTCATCACGCAGACGATAGGGAGCAGCGCGGAAATCTTCAAAATCCACGGTGAGTACCGGCTCCTGATCATTCGCGGGGAGCACCTGTTTTTCTTTGAAGGCGAGATAATCACCCGGTGTCAGGGTCTCCAGATTGAGTTGCTCCCAGTGTAACCGCAGATAGATCCAGCGGCCGGGACCGGGACGCCAGGCCAGATAAATCCACGGCTCGGCGAGCACCGCCTCTTGTAGTCTGGAGAAGAATTCCTGCAACACCGCGAGGTCTGCATTGCTGCCGTAATCTGCGGCAAAGTCGCTGATGGCCGTTTGCAAATCGGTATAAAGCAGAAAGGGGCGTTGCAGATTGAACAGATATCGCAACAACCCGGAAACACAATGGGAATTCTGGCTGATACAGCGACGCAGGTCGTCAGACATGGGCATCTCCTGGAAAGTGATAGTACTGGATGCCTTCGAGAATGCCCCAGGCATGGTAAGCACTGGCAAAATAGATGTGTTGTTTACCTCTTAGCCCGTGTAATTCCGGGCTGTGGTTGCCGACCACAACGCCGCAAATTTCGCCCCCCATCATATCGGCGTCATTGCCGGAGTCCCCCGCAGTAAGCACCGCATGCAAGGGCAATCCCCAGCGAAAGGCCAGGAAACGGATGGCGTGGCCCTTGGAAGCACGAATGGGCAATATATCCAGATAGCGGGTATGGGAAAGCACGACATGGGCGATAATCTGCTGCTGGTGCAGACGTTTTTGCAGCTCCTTCGCCGTTGGCGGATGT
>JAKAVW010000167.1 GCA_021827445.1 Pseudomonadota bacterium | reverse complement strand
ATAGATCGCGGCATCATGAACCAGTCGCGGATAGTACGTTTACCGATCCATGTGATCAAAAATCTCAGCGCGGTGCTGCGCAGTTCCCGGCAGATCGCACAAACGATGCAGGGCGACCCTCGCGTAGAGGAAGTGGTGCAGGTCATGGGCAAGTCCGTTGCCCATGTAAAAGACTGTCTCCAGCAGGACCGCCATGTGGTCAGTCTGGATGCGCCCTCCCGGTGGGAGGGCAGCCCATCTTTGGCTCAGACGTTGGTGGATGCCGATCAGGCGGGCCTGGAGACCTCCCTGGAGGAACAGGACGTCCAGAGACAGATTCAGCGAGCCCTCCTGCGTCTGGACGTGCGACATCGTACCGTCCTGATCCGCCGTTTCGGCATGGACGGTCAGGACGGGGAGGCATTTTCCGCCATCGGCAAAGAGTTGGGTGTAAGCCACGAACGGGTCAGACAGCTACAGGAGGAGGCCTTGAATCTGCTGCGTCAGGCTACGGAGTTACAGTAAACCACTCAGGAGGCGTGGCAAGCGGGCACTGCTTCGGAGTCCGTGCGGCGCCGTAGCGGCTGAATAGGCATTGCGGGCGCGTAAATCGCGTTTCTGGCGCTTGGGGGTACAGAGAACTATCCCCTACCCCCTTTGCGTGCGCTGTAGGGCAAAATGGGGGCCTTGGCGTGGCGGTTACTGTGGGTGGATGTGTCTGGCCGCGATGGACTAAAAAGGCCCACGTTAAGGTGGGCCTGTCCGGGCTGATCGGCAGTGCCCTTCCGGGTAAGGGCTTGGTTAAACTCCCGCGGCTGGAGGCACGCAAGAGCTTCTGCCTGATTGCTTCCCATCCTACGGTACCCATCCGAAACCCACAAGGGACGCCCCACCCATCCAGACGGCGGCCATGATCCCCCCATAAACGGGGAGACCTTATTGCGCCTGCCAGCAAAACGATTTTTCTGTTTCGTGAGCTGACCCCATGGTGGCCATGGGTCGGGTCGGAGCATGCATGGGGACATGATGGTGACATTTTGGCGCCATTGCAGCCTGTGTTTCGGATGTCGGTTATCGGCGCGTATCATGTTTTGCGTGGTTAGAGGTCGAGACTAACCTTAATCTATTAAGCTTAATCTGGCGATTAAGCAGTAGGCAAAGGGGCGGCCCCTTTTGAAACCCCCACGCGATGCATGAGGATAGAACCATGACGATGACGATTAGTGTGCGACTGGAGCATTTGAATAGTGTGACCTATGGCGGCCAGCAGCAGCATGACATGCGCGACGCAAAGCGCATTCCTAAGTACGTGGACAAAGATAGAAGCGATAAAAATTCCATTTTGATAGCAGGCCCATCTGCGGATCATCTCCAGCAAGAAATCATCCGGCATCGAAAAAAAGCGAAGCAGCGTGGGTTCCGCAAGGATGGAAGATTGGCGCTTTCTGGCATTGTGACATTTGGAACAGAAGCGCAATCCATCATTAATGACATGACGCCAGAGAAACAAAATGCAGTTTTCCGTAAGATCGCAGAACGCACTGCAAAGCTGGCCGATCGTGAATTGATTAGTCTGGTTGTGCATCGTGATGAATCCGCACCGCATGCTCATTTTATGTTGAGAAGCTATAAGCATGACCAAGAGACGGGCCATGAAATCCCCATGAATTTGGCTGCCGTTGATCTGCGGATGTTGCAGGATGTGGCCGGGAATGAAGTGTCCGACTTGGGTATCACCAGAGGCAAGAGCAAAAAAAAGAGAATCGCAGACGGTGAAGAACCCGCTAACTGGATACATCGATCAGTAAAGCAGCTTCATGAAACGCTTCCTGCCGACATTGCCAAGGTTGAGGAACGGCGCAAGCAAATTGAAATTGAAGCAGAGGAAGCGTTGGATCGGTACTTAAAAAATATCCGTTTGGCTGAACAAGCGCAAATTGATCTTGAGCAAAAGAAAGGCGATGAAGAAAAAGTTAAAAAACGCTTGGAAGTTTACAAAAAACGTGCAGAGGATGCGGAGGAAAAACAGCGTCAGCTTGATGATGAAAAAAACAAGCTTGATGTTGACATTGCGGCCAATCGTGAAGCCCTTGAAAAACTGGATGCTGGCATTGCGAAAAAACGGCAGGAGGTGGCGCTGCTGGATGCCCAGAGCCAGCAGAAAAAAGCCGTCACGGCACAGGTGCGGGATGCCATGCCCGTGCTGGAGGGGAAGATCATCCCGATGACCAGAAACAGGATTCTATCCCAGGAGGCCGTGGATGCTTACCACGCACAGGTAGCCGAATATATTCGGGACAAAGCGGTGCAAATGGGGCGGAACGCCATCCGGGAAGCCCATGAAAACGTGACCAGGCGTGAGGAGAACGTGAAAGAGCGGGAAGCCCAGGTCCAGCACAAGGAAAGCAGTTTACTGGAATGGGATGCCGCCTTGAAAACACGCGAACAACGGCTGGATAACTATGCTTCGGTGCTGGATGAAAACCGAAAGCTCAAGCTGAGACTGGAAACCATCGGCACCCATGTGGGCCATATACTGGGTATCGAAAATGCGTCTATGAATCGCGGCAAAACCTTGAGAGCCGTTGAATCGGCCTCCTCGATGGCGAGTTTTCGGAAGGCGTTGGCGGAACAGCGGCTTACCATGACGGGGCAGGGACGCGGCGATACGCCGGGGTACTAAGGCGGTGCAGGCCGTTACCGTATAACGGAATAGCGTTTTTTGAGGTTGGCTGGGCGATATTTGGGCGACTCCCCGAAAACCACGCCACACCCCGCGCTGCAATGCTGGTATTTGCTGGTTTTGTCATTTCAGACCCCCGGATTAGTAATCCGATGGTCTACGAAATAGGCGTTTCACACAAAACCACTAAAAGGTGTAGCGTTGGCAGGAGACTTGCAACAGGAACAACTGTTTGCTGTTGCAGAGCAGGCGATTGGAAAAAGCGCAGATTAGCACGACAACTCGTCCATTAACGCGATGAATCCCGACCATGAAACTCATTTATATTGCCAATCTGTCTCATTATATCGCCTAATTCTAAGGACAACTTTCACCTTTCGCGTAGATTTCGTACTGCGCACGAAGGTTTTTTTGGATGGTTGCCTGATAAATCCCAGGGAGATCTGATTCTACTGCATCTCACAAATCATTGATGGATGCATTCTCCAAAAACCAGACAAATGCGGCCCAGTATTTGGCATCCGTTTTAAACGCGAACTTGGTCATGTAAACGACTCGCTTCTGTACCCATTTTTGATTATGTCAGATTAACATGTTTTGGTCCCTTCAAAAAAGGGGTTTGAAGGGACCAAAACATGGCTTATCTGATCTGTGGCAATCTGGATATCAGCCTACCTACTTGAAATGACAATGGGACCCTCTAATTCCTCTCGGATGATCGTTACTCTAGAAAGATTTTCGTCTTTGGCCCAAATTAGACTTTCTCCGGATAAGCTATCAAGCATCTTAGTTACATATTCAGGCGGATCGTCGAGCAGCAACTGGGCATCTATGTCGAGATAGTCTCTTGCTCTTAGGAATGCATACGCACGGGTTGGAAGATCACCTTGGGCGTAGCCCTGGCAGCAAAAAAGACAATGCAACGGATTGATGTTTTTTGCCACACTTTTGAGCGTGTCGTCTTTCGAGGACTTCAGTTTTTTCACGCTGCTGATGGATAAAATGCTGGCACCAAATAGTCTCGAATTTCGCTTTATCGTCACACATGGCCAATTGATCTTGCCGGCTTCCGTACTGCGCCAATAGGAATACAGGCAGTAAAGAGGGATGGCTTTATGTTTCTTTGCATCGGCTACCAATTGATCAATTTGGTAAGTACCATCTTTTCTCTTGTAGTGTAATTGGGCATATCGCTTTCCGTTGATCGAAATGACTTTCGCCTGCACGCGAAGACCAATCCATTTTTTCGTTGGCCCTGTGAACCAAAGCTCCCAATCTGCACCCGTGATCTTTTCCTTTGGGCGGGTAAATGAGTCGATAAAGTACGCCCCCTTCGAGGCCTTCTTCAACTCAAGAACAAAGAAATCCGTAATGGACTCTTCACCAATCTTTGAGTTATACCGACGTGCATTTCGGAGTGTGGACCAAATCCAAGAGGCTTTCTTCTGGGAGATTTTGCAAAGCGTCATTATTGGATACCGATATAACGTAGAGCTAACTGGCGCTGCGCGGCTTTATCGCGCAGCGCCCAGCGACCGAAGTTGAGCGCCATGTTAGATTTACAACCCAATTTCGCGCTCGATGATTTTTTTCTTTTTCTCATACAGCCCCTCTAAAAACTTGTCGTACTCTAAACTGTTGTGTGGGCCAAATATATCCCCCAAAGTTCGCATGTCCCCGAAAAATCGGCCTTTCCTTGACTTGTTCCTTGGCTGATTTATATCTAGAACTTTTAGTTGATCCAAGTGTTTGTAAAGTTCGAAGCTCTTTTGGGTCGAGTATCCAGTTTCCAGGCGCTTGTTAATTAGCTCCTGTAAGTCTTCATAGTTGGCCTCCTCCGTGTTAGTGCCCTTTCTGATATAAACGGCATTTCGTCTTATTCCATCCCCTTCCTTCTTCGGTAGCAGAGGAACAATTTTTGGGTTGTATTCAACTAGCATAACCTGAAATGACTTTCCTCGTATCTTTTCATATTCAGATTCGGTGTAAGTGAAATCGAGGATTTCCAGAGCGATCTCGCTAGGAAGGTAGGAGGCAATCTTTTTACTTATGTCTGATTTGTCCTCCAATTTCTCAAGTCCTATAGCTTCGACGGCGTTATCCTCGGATTGCTTTACGCCGACAACAATTGCTCCCCCACCGCTATTTGCCATAGCCAATATGTGCTTTGCCAGCTTCACTGGCTCAGGCCATGTCTCCTTGAAATCTAGGTAGTCTGTCTCGCCAATGTTGCCTTTGAGCAAATCTCTAAGAGCGCTCCGTGTTGGGCTTTCAAAGAATTTGGCAAATGCTTCGTGCTGTTTTTTTGTGAGTGCCATGATGAAAAATCTAACGTAAATTCGACGGCACTGTCGGTGCCATGTAACAAGGAGATATGCCATATATCATGCGATGATTTTCCTGTCGGTTGTAGATGAGACAGAATGCATCCTTCTGTCTGATGGGCGCTGATCCCCGCTGGGCGGATGGCCCTGTTTTGCGGGGTTCTCCGCCTGCCGGTTGAGGGCTATTTTGAGACATTACGATCATACCAGCATTTCTTTACGGATAACCCTTCGTAGCACTCGTTCTAGTGCCCCATCCTGCGCGGTCATCTGTTCCCGTAAGGCGGCGTTGATCGCGGTCTGATAATTGCCGCCATGTTCTTGCGCCTGCTTTCTGTACCAGTCCAACACGTCGTTATCCAAGCGGATGGTCACGCGGGTCTTTCCCTGCTCTACGGCGACGGCACCCCGCCGGGCCTGGCTGAAATCATACTCTGCTTTCATGGGTTCGCACCTCCTGCATATGCTTTGCGTTCTCCTGGGCTGGCTTTACGGGCGGATATGAGGCGTATTTCATCTCCACCGCGCTCGGTGTACACCACGATCAGTACTCGATCCAAGAAGTCCCGCCCCATCGTCACCAGACGCTGCTCACCTTCGGCATCCACATCCTCCGTGGTCAGGGCGCAGTCATCAAAAAAGACCCCGACGGCATCGGCAAAGTCCACGCGATGATCGCGCAGGTTGGTTTGCCGCTTTTTGTCGTTCCAGGTGAATCTCATGCCTCATGATTGCACAAGTGTACACCAAAGAAAAGCCGTTGTGTGCGTCCACCACCTTTGGCACTCGGGTTGGTGTCCGTCAAACGATCCTTAGTCGGCCATGCCGGACAATTTCCGGGAACGTGCTTGCATAACAGATTGTTGGACATGGAGATAGGCGGACGGAATGATGGAGCAGTAACCTCCGCGCCCTGCGCCTGTCCGGCATCCTGGCTTCCCTGGAGGCCCGCAACCGGCAAGCTGTCGATGGCCAACTGGCCTATACCGAGTTCCTCGCCATGCTCCTGCAGGATGAAGTGGCCCGCCGGGACCAACGGAAATTCGACACCCTCCTGCGTCAGGCCCACTTCCGGAATCACAAAACCCTGGAAGACTTCGCCTTTGACCGGTTACCGAACCTGAACCGCTCTCTGGTGCATGATCTGGCTACGGGTCGCTACCTGCAGGAGCAGGCACCTGTCCTGATCGTCGGGCCCTGTGGCACCGGCAAGAGCCATCTCGCCCAGGCGCTGGGGCATTGTGCCATTCGCCAGGGGATGGACGTGCTCTTTATCACCCAAGGTGATCTGGTGGGCTCCCTGCATGCAGCGCGGGCCACCGGTGGCTTTGACCGGCGCTTCCGCCAACTCGCCAAAGTGACGCTACTGATCATCGACGACTTCGGCCTCAAACCCATGCGCCCGCCCCATGATGAGGACTTCCACGATCTCATCGCCGAACGCTATGAGCGAGTCTCCACCATGCTGACCAGCAATCTCGACTTCGCCGAGTGGGGGGACGTCTTCCCGGCCAACCGCATGCTCGGGGTAGCCACACTGGATCGGCTACGCCACGGCGCCTATCGACTGATCCTGGAAGGCGAT
>JAKAVW010000166.1 GCA_021827445.1 Pseudomonadota bacterium | reverse complement strand
CACCAAATCGCTTACCTTAAACAAGGCATTATTACGGGCCTTGCGCGCGACGGATTTGGCCTTGCGGTCCTGCTCCTTGCGCAGTTTATCGAGCTCGGCCTTGGCGGATTTGGCCTTTTCGAGGCTTTCCGCATATTGCTTCTGCAGGCGTTCTGCTTTGGATACCATGATCCCCTCCTGAGTCAATCGGCACTTGTGGAACTTCGGACCATGCCGGATGTCCACAGTTCCATAGATCGTGCTGTTTCCTGCTGCACCGTTAGGTAAAGCAGGCGCGCTTTAATGTTTCTCTCCGCTACGCTCCGAGAAACGCGCTACCATAAGACAGCGATAGGAGGATTTATGAGGGCAAATTTTTTACAGGACGTGGAATCAGGGCATATCCACTTTTTGCCGGTGGGAACAGCACCCTGTTGCTCTGTCAGAGCGTCTTACCTGGGGCGCTGCGCGCATCCTGAAACGCTACCAAAAACAGGTTTCCCTGGAGCCTATTAGGTATCCAGTAGTGCATTGAAAACCTGTGACACCGGAGGGCGCTATCCAGCTGATTGACAAGAACAAATAAAACGCAACCGGAAAGAGGTTCCGCCGGAGCCTATTAAGTCCACAAAGGAACCGTACACGGCCACGACACTTCGACCATCCATGATTTCCCCACTAACCCCCACGGAGCAGCCGCATGGCGGAATATCACCTACACGCAAAAACCCACAGTCGCGGCGCCGGAAAAGGCGCCGGCGGGCATGTGCGGTACATCCTGCGGGAAGGGGCCTATGCCCAGAAGATGGTGGAGCAGGTGAACGGTGCGGTGGTCGAGCGGGTGCGGATTGATCGATCCAGCGAAGTGCTTTTTGCCGAATCCGCCCATCTGCCCGCCTGGACGCAGGATCCCGCAGACTACTGGGACGCTGCGGATCGTTTTGAGCGGGCGAACGGCACGGTCTATCGGGAGATCGAGTTCGCGCTGCCGAAAGAATTGTCCGACGCGGAGAACATTGCCCTGGCGCGGGCATTTGCCGAGCGTCTGGCGGACGTGCCGGGCGGCAAGACGCCGTATACGTTCGCGATCCACCGCAGCGAAAAGAAGCCCATGCTGCTGCACTGCCACCTGATGCTGAGTGACAAGGTGAACGATGGCATCGATCGGGATCCGGCCTTGTGGTTCAAAAGGGCCGCCGCCTCTCCGAAGAATAAAAATCCAGTGGACCCGGCCCAGGGAGGCGCGCCGAAGACGCAGGCGCGGATCGGCCAGGAATGGCTGGGGGAGGTGGTGCGGCCTCTCTGGGCGCGCCTGGCGAACGACGCGCTGGCCCAGGCGGAAGTCGATGCGCGGATCGATCACCGGACCTTGGAAGCGCGGCGGATAGAACAGGAGCGGATGGTGGAGGAGGCCCGGGCACAAGGCGATGAGGTTGCGGCCAGGCGCCATGCCCAGGTTGCCGATGCACTGGATCGGCCGCCGGAGCCGAAGAAGGGTCGGGTGCTGACGCACGGTGGTCCGGAGAAGGCGCCGAGGCAGGCGGCGATGGTGGTAGATTTTGAGGCGGCCAAGGCCGAGCGGGCGCAGGCGGCGGAGGCCCGGCGTCTGGCGGAAGCGGCGATGGAGCGGGACCGGCAGGCGGTGGAGCAGGCGCAAGCGGTGCTGTCGGCGGCGCGGACGCGCCAGGCGCATCGGGATCCTTTCGAGAAGATGGGGATCCGGGAGCGGTGGCGGAAACGGCAGCGGGCGCGGATGGATCGGGTCCTGGATGCCGAGACACTGGCGGAGACGCGCAACGGGTTCCGGGCACCGGATCCGGTAGCGAAAGACCCGGCGCGGCCTGCCTGGGCGGTATATCGCGAACGAGTACTGACGGACGCCTATGGAGCGGACGTCGCCCGTGCCCTGGGGCGCTGGGTGCGGGTGGAAAGGGATCTGGGCAGCCGGACCCTTGGCAGGGCGCCCAGCCTGCATATCCACAACCGGGTGCTGGATATCAGCGACTATGGCGACCGGCTGGTGGCCTTGCAGGCGGCATCCAGTCCGGAGGGAAAGTCTCAGGAAATCGACGTCCTGCTGAAGCTGGCGGCAGCGAAGGGCTGGAAATCCCTGGTGGTGACGGGGACAGAGGACTTCCGGCTGCGGGCGGGAGCAGCGGCGCTGGCGGCGGGTTTTGCGCTGACGGACAAAGATTTGGTTGCTCAGATAACCGAGCGGCAGCGGGAATTGGTCCAGGCCGAGCGGGAGCGGGACCTGTCCGCGGCACCGGTACTGGCGGAATGGATGCGGGCGCATCCGAAACAGGCCCAGGCACAACGGCTGGCGGGTGGAAAATTGCCGTGGGCGTGCCCGGAAGGGCTGGATCGTAGGGCCCTGCAGCGCCCTGCTCTATGGGAAGCCGCAGAGGCCTGGACGGTGGGCCGTTACGGAGAAACGACAGCGTGGCAGACGCTTTCCAAAGATCCCGACCCGTTGAAAGCGCAGGCGGCGGCCGCCGGACGGGAAGCGGCCTACAACGCCTGGGCGCAGGGCGGTCTGACGTTGAAAGTCGGAAAGGATGCGCCGGAAGGTCAGGGTATCGCGTGGACCATGACCGGGGCGGTGACGCGGGAGTCGGTCGAGCGATACGCCGGGTTTTTGCGGGATCGCCGGCAACGGGCCGGGGTCGCCCATGGCGTGACGGTGACGTTTGGCAGTGATGTGACGGTCACGAAAAAGGTGTTGGTGCTGGAACACCTGCTGCGGCAGTCGGTGCGACTGGATGAGGCGGCCCTGGGGAAAGCCGGGAACAAGGACGCGCTCGATCAGGCGCGAGGGCGCCTGAACACTCATGAGCCGGATGGACGGCAGCAGGCCTGGTACACGCTGGACCTGGAGCGGAAGGCGGTTCAGCGGCGGCGGGAAGCGGCGGCGCGGAAGCTGGAGGTGCTGGTGAGCCAGTTGGAGCAGCAGGGTTCGGCGGATTCTGGACGACTGTTTCAGGAAGCGGGTTTTGTGGTGAATGAAAAAGGATTTTATGGCTACCCCGAACCGGATTCGGATCTGCCGGGTGTGCAGGCGGCCTGGGACGCGCTGGCGGCGGTTCGGCGGAAGGAGTTGGAGGCGGATCTTCAAAAGCGGGCGGAAGGGGTGGGCTATCGCGTGGAAAGCGGGCAATGGAGCCGGGAGCAGCGTGACGCGAACCCGGAGTATCAGCGTCTCGTGCAGAAGATCCAGGAGGATCCGTCGCTCGAGAACCTGGCGGAGACGGCTTACCAACAGGGGATGGAGCGGGCCAGACAGGAACGGGAGGCGCGTTTAGCACAGGCGCGCAATGACTTGCGGAAAGTGGCCCATGATCTGGGCCGCCGGGCAGAGGCGAACAGTAATCCTGTGCAGCAAGAGCGGAACCGGCAGGAATGGGCGAACTTGGTGCAGCGTGGGGCCGGTCTGGGCGTAGATGAAAAGGCGCTGTCCCAAGCCTTGCAGGGAGGCCGTGCGGCGTACCGTCAGGAGGTGGCGCGTTCGCGGGGGCCGGGGATGGGATGGTGATGGCAAAGCGCGCTATAATGGCAATATGTATTACGTATATAAAGAGAATGCCATGCACAAGAAAATGACGATCTCCCTGGATGAAGCCGTGTACGACGGTCTGTATCGGACCGTCGGCAGGCGACACATGAGCCAATTCATCGAAGACCTGCTCCGGCCGCACGTGCTCGATACCGCCCTGGATGACGGCTATCAGGCGATGGCCGCCGATCAGGAGCGGGAGGGTGAAGCGCAGGCCTGGTGCACTGCCCTGCTGGCGGACATGGCCGATGAAGCGCGGTGAAGTCTGGTGGGTGGAGTTTGATCCGTCGGTAGGCAGCGAGATCCGCAAGACCCGGCCCGCCGTCATCGTCAGTAATGACGCGGCTAACCGGCATCTGGCGCGGGTGGTTGTGGTGCCGCTGACCAGCAATACCGATCGCCAATATCCGGGGGAGGCGCTGGTCACGCTGTCCGGTAAGCCTGGCAAGGCGATGGCCGATCAAATCATGGCCGCAGACAAGAGCCGCCTGAAAAATCCGATGGGAAGTTTGAGCAAGACCGACATGACCGCCGTGGAGACCGCCATTCTGATCCATCTGGGGATGCCCAGGTAAGAGATGGGCAGCGTCGATCACAGTGACCGTCTCGAAACCCGTTCACTCACGGATGAACCGAGAGAAGCGAATCAAGAGTGGATTATGAGAACGGTAAGATATTGATTTACTGCGACAGGGTGGCCAGCGTTTCGAGACTCTCAAAAACGGCCGGTTGCGAAAATGCCAAATTATAGATGCCACACGGATAATTAATTTCCCTGCGTTTCTGCGTCATTAGGTTAAGCTGGCGAAGAATGTTTACTCGGATGATCTGAAAAGGTGACCCGCAATTTTTTCTGGTGAAACGTGCTGATCTGACCACCATAACTCCCAAGTGCTTTTGGTTATTTCTATTGGTGGTAACAGATTTCCCCATCCAGTTATTTCAGGTGAAACCACAGGGATTGGGAATGCCTTATTTTTAGGTTTGCACAAAATAACAATGTTTGTTTCTCTTATGGTCGAGTAATAGACAGAACCGATAGGGATTGTATTGGAAGTGATCTGTCTTATGGACATATTTAAAAGTAGTTCTTTGTTAACTATGATAGGAAGGTATGTAGAAATATCTTCGATGCAGGTGGTCCAGCGATGCACAACCATCGGAGAAATATGAGTGTATTCTAACCCTAGATATGTAGACAGTAATTCTTTCTTTTCAACAGAAAGCCTGTTAGGCGTACCTCCTAACCATCCAGAAAGTCCACCGGGATCAAACTTTAACGCTCTGGCAATGCCCGCTAATTTTTCACCCCGCAAAATAATGACGGCCTTTGCAGACAATCGAAAACTTTCGTCATCATTGACGCTTTGTTTGGCGTATGACATTTTAATAAAAAATCGCCGCTATCAGCGTGACAGCGGCGATTATCTCCATTAACTAATCAGAAGCCGGCCTGGAACTGCAGCATCAGGGTGTTGTAGGCAACGCCGTTGATGGGAGCAATGCCGTTAGGAGTGCCATAGGCATTATTGATGGAACCGCCACGGGTCGCCAGGATGTAGTTCACCTGCACTTCGGCGGCGTGGGGGTTATTGGGGTTCACGAAGTAGTTCAAGCCAACGGTTGCGTTACCCAGGGTACCAGCGCCCGTTACATGATACTGGTCATAACGCACGGCAGGTTCGACGTCTAACCAGTCCGGAGTCAGAGTCATTTCATACAGATTGGCGGCCAACTCCGCATGCCAATCGCTAGCATTGACGGTGCCGACACTGTTAGGAACAGCGTTCATGTAACCGATCATGTTAGTGCCATTGGTCCGGGTATAACCGGCACCGTATTTAATGCCCATCATTCCACCCTGGACGCCAACGTTCCAGCTGGTCAGGCTGTCGGTACCACCATACTGCTGCGCTGTACCCATACTGCCACTCACTTCCGCGGTCAGCAGCGGACCCATGCTGTAACTCAACATGCCGGAGGTGATGTACTTGCCGTTGCCGTTGAGCAAGCCGCCCTGGCCGCCGCCAAAGGCGTTGCCATTGCTGAAGGCCGTATAACTGTCCAACGAGGTATTATCGAAAATACCCACGGCATAGCCAACGCCCGTACCCATCACGTTGTCGGCATGGAGCATGGCGCCGGCGGAACGTCCGGGCAACAAGGACTGCCCCATGTTGCGGAAGATAAAGGTCAGATCATTTCCGGCCACACTGGTGTATTCCAAACCTTCCGGGGTCTTGAATTTGCCGACCTGCAACTGGGCGAAGGGCACCGGTGCGTAGTTGACCCAGGCATCTATCAACTGTGCCTGACCACCCTTGGTAGCAATATTGCTACCAAGTCCGTTGTTCAGCCCGTCTCCAATGATTCCGGCATTATCCCAAGCGCCCTGGATGAAGTAGGTCACACCGGGAACCGCTTCGCCCTTGAAACCCAGACGGATGCGGTTGGCACCGAAGATCAGTCCGTTGGAACTGGAGTTGCTAGCTGCGTTATAACCGGTACCGAATTGCTGGGCGCCGGTGATCTGGGCATAACCGAACACAACAGGGCCGGTGTCGGCGTTGGAAGTGTCTGCGGCGAAAGCGACGCCGGGGACCACAAAAGCCGCTGCAACGGCCAAAGCTACCAAATTCTTCTTCATCTTGAACTCCTCCTCAACAAGTTAGAGGTTTAGGCATCACCCAGAAAAAGCTCTGTGTGTCTTTTTGCCTACCTCATGTGGGGAGTGTACAACAATAATAGAAGAATGCAAGAAACTTGATGGGGCCACCTTAAAAAGCCACGAGCCAAGCATCGCTGCTTGGCTCGTGGGGGGAGGAGCCTGGTCATGAAGCAACCGGGTTCACTATCAATCTAAGTCAGCGTAGACGGAGATGCAAGAAACGCGTTGACACTACATCGCGCATCCGCTGTGCGGTGGAGAGCAGCGCCTCCCCGGCCGGCGTCAGGCGAATACCCCGGCCGCTGCGCATGGTGAGTGGTTCTCCCACTTGCTGGGTGAGTTTCTGCAAACGCTCCGTCACCGCCGGTTGACTGCGGTGCAGCACCCTGGCCGCCGCACTGATGCCCCCGGACCGTGCCACGGTTAGGAAAGTCAGCAAAAGCTCGGTATCCATATATCGCTATCA
>JAKAVW010000165.1 GCA_021827445.1 Pseudomonadota bacterium | reverse complement strand
TGGGGCGCCAGGGATCGAACCTGGGAATGCCGGAATCAAAATCCGGTGCCTTACCGCTTGGCTACGCCCCAATAATCATTGCTCGGCAAAATCGTACAGAGGATGCCTGTTGCATCCACGCACGGACCATGCGCGCCAGGGGGCAGGCACCCGCGCAGCAATTTGTTGTGCGGAAATATTATCCGCTACCAGCCCGAAAACACAGGCGCCGCTACCCGTCAGGCGAACAGCGCGTACGCCCTGATTTTTTAGCCAGCGCATACCATGTTCGACCTCCGGGTAGCGGGCGCACACCGTAGGTTCCAAGGTGTTTTCCATCGCTCCGCCGAGAAACGCGCCTATTGTGCTGGGCACATGATGCCGTGTCAATTCAGGGGCAGTGAAAATCTCCCGGGTACTTACGGATACTTGTGGGTGCAGCAGCACATAGTGACTTTCCGGGAGGGCGTCAAGCACTTGCAAGCGCTCGCCCACACCCTCCGCCCAGGCCCCGCGCCCGAAAATGAATACAGGAACGTCAGCACCGAGGCCGGCACCAATCGCCATGAGTTCTTCGCGGTGCAGACCGGTACGCCACAGCCGATTGAGCACGATGAGGGTGGTGGCGGCATCCGAGGAGCCACCGCCGATACCCCCGCCCATGGGCAGGATTTTATCAATGTGAATATGGACTCCTTCGCGGACACCGCCGACATCGGCCAGGCATTTCGCGGCGCGGATACTGAGATCGTCCGCTTCCGCCACGCCTTCTGGTCCACCGCTGCGGAAAAATTGCCCGGCGGGGCGCGAGTCAAACTGGAGCTGGTCAGCCAGATCGATAAACTGAAATACTGTTTGTAGTTCGTGATAACCGTCACTGCGCTGGTGGATAACGCGAAGCATCAGATTCAGCTTCGCGGGTGCGGGATAATTTTCGCTCATGGGGCGCTGTGGTCTCCCATACGCCACTGGGTGATGGCCAGGCGTAGGGTGATGCCCTCCGGACCCATGGCCTGGAGCAGTTTGGGCATGGTCAGGCCGCCTACCGGCGCATATTGGAGATAATGAATCTGCCAGGGGCCGCTGTGGAGTACTGCGGGCAGACCGGCTGGATTCTGCTGTTCGGTCACCGCCGCGCTGCGCAGACCAAGCATCCAGTCCGGTAATTCACTCGCGGGTAGTTCGACGTGGAGGACCAGCGCGAGGAGGGCATCCAGATTGTTTGCTTGTCGTGTATCGCCATTGGCCAGTTGCAGATGCGCGCCTTGCGGGTCGACTTCAATGCGGGCGACCGTACGGCCGAGAGGGTCATAAATGGAAAGTTCCTGGTGTTGGGGGGACTGCTTCCAGCGGAATCCGAAATCTTCGCTCGTTTTAGGCGTGCTGAGAGCGGCCTGTCCACTAGCTTGCCAATATTTCAGGCTGGCGACGACCTGATTTCTCTCGGTCGTTGACAGGATGATGTGCATGGACGGCGGGATGGGGGGCGTGGTGGCACAGGCAGATAGCACACCAGTAAGCAGGAGTGCGGTCAGTGCGCGGATAGGTCTCCGGGCGGTGCGTGGGACGAGTTGCCTGGTGGAATAAGGGGTTATCATGGCTGGCGGGCAAGTTCACTTTTGAGGGTGGCATCGTCCGGGTGTTTTTGCAGCGCGCTTTGCCAGACCTGCCGGGCATCTGTGCGGCGCCCTAGTGACCAGAGAATTTGCCCGAGGTGTGCGCTGACATCGGCATCGTCTGGTAAAGCTGTATGGGCTTTCTGCAGATACTCCAGAGCCTGGTTGTTGTCGCCCTGTACGTGATGCAGCCAGCCGATGCTATCCAGAATCTCGGGGTTGTCAGGGTCCAGACTCAATGCTTTGCTCAGTAATTTTTGTGCTTCGGCCAGATCGCTGTGCCGCTCGACCAGGCTGTAGCCAATAAAGTTGTAGGCTTGTGCATGGCCAGGTGCGAGGCGGATAACCATACGCATGGCTTTTTCCATGGCCGGATAATCTTTCAATTGCTCATAGATGGCGCCTTGGGCGTACCAGAGCCCGGGTTGGTTCGGCATGCGCTGCAAGGCCTGACTGGCTATCTGTAGGGCTTGGTGAAGGTGGCCGCTGTCTTGCAACAGCGTTGTTTCCAGCAGCGGAATCTGTGCCTCCTGCGGGTGCGCGGCCGCCAGTGTCCGTAGTTTTTCGATGGCGTTGTCGTGATAACCCAGCAGGTATTCCACACGTGCGCTGCGCAATTCTACCTCAGGATACAGAGGGCCGGAATGGATGCGCTGGTACCATTGCAATGCTTCTGCCCAGCGATTCTGTGCCTCGTAGAGGCGCCCCAGATAGTAGAGCGGCGCGGGGGACTGGGGCGCCAGATCGCGGGCGCGCTGCAAAGCGGCTTCCGCGCCCTTCCAGTTGCCCCGGTCGATGTCCATAAGGCCAAGAGAAAGGATGATGTCGGGGTCATCGGGATGCTGTCGTGCCATGTCCTGGTAGAGGCGATAGGCCTGTGTCAGGCCACCCATTTTGAGGTAGAGCGCAGCCAGATATTGACGAGCGAGCGTGGCCCCCGGATGACTGGCAGTGAAACTTTGAATGCTACGCAAAGCGACGGCAATGCCTTGGGTGGCTCGCTGTGCTTCGGCGAGACTGATGGCGGCTTCCTGCCAGCTCGGACGGAGACTGAGCGCTTTCTCCAGCCAAAGGATGGCGTGTTCTGGTTGCTTTTCATCAAGATCAATACGTCCGAGCGCATAATAGGCGGCTGCAGATTGCGGGTCTTTGGCAGCCAGCGCATTCAACAGTCGCCGCGCCTCACCACTGCGCCCGTGGGCCACCAGCAATTCAGCGAGTTGCAGGGTGACTTTCGGGTCATTGGGAAAGCGGGCAAGCGTGACCTGTAGTAATTGAATGGCCTGCTCATCCTTCCCCGTGGTGAGGAGCAGCGCGGCTTCAAACTGATCCGCTTGGGCGTTCCCCGGGGCGGTCTCCCGCCAACGCTTGGCAAGCTGCAGAGCACCTGGAAAATCGCCGAATTGCGCGGTGACCTGTGTGGCGCGCCCAAGGACGCTGGCTTCTGGCGCCAGCTTGGCGGCTTCCCGCCAGGCCGGAACGGCCAGTTGTGACTCTTGCTGCACGGTAGCGAATTCGGCTACTAACAGATAGTAGAGCTGCTCCCCGGTCATGCCACCCGGGGTGGAGTCGGCGGCTGCACCCCCGGCGGCGAGGCTAAGTACAGTACCCGCCACGATGCCTCCAAGCCTGCTCCTCATCTGCCCATTCTCCGCATTTTTTTTGCCAGCAGGCACAATAACCGCTAGGGACTTGGCTTGCAATCCTGTCCGGCGTCGGCGACAATTCAACCCCCTCATCGTCGCTCTGCAGGGACGGTCGCTGCTATTTTCTGCCTTGGTCTGAGTCATCATACTGCCCCCATCGCGGTTCGGGAAAAAGTCGCCTTTTCTCCGGAGAACCTTGCTGCGGCCCACCACGACTTGCTGGAGCAGGGGTTGGCCACGGAAGCCTTGATCGTATCCACTTGTAACCGCACGGAAATATACATCCACGGCGGACAGGACTACCATCGCCAGACCTTGCAAGACTGGCTTTGTCACTTCCACGGCGTGGACCCGCGCTTGCTGGATGGACATATTTATCATTCCAGCGATGCAGAGGCCGTGCGCCATCTGTTTCGCGTGGCCTGCGGGTTGGATTCCATGATCATCGGCGAACCACAGATCCTCGGCCAGGTCAAGGATGCCTATCAGGCTGCTGCGGATAGTGGTGCCGCCGGGCCGGTACTGAATCGCCTGCTGCATTGGGCTTTTCGCGTGGCGAAACGGGTGCGGTCGGAGACGGCCATCGGTTCAGCTCCGGTCAGCGTGGCTTATGCAGCCGTGAGTCTGGCCAAGCAGTTGCTGGGCAGTCTGGAAGGTAAGTCGGTGTTGCTGATCGGCGCCGGAGATACCATCGAACTGGTGGCGACTCATCTGCGCGAGCATGGGGTGGGGAGTTTTACCGTGGCCAATCGCAGTGCGGAACGTGGTCAGCAGTTGGCCGAGAAATTTACTGGCAAAGCCCATGCTCTGGAGGCTATCTCGGAGCTCTTGCATGACGCCGATGTGGTAGTCAGTTGCACGGCGAGTCTGCTGCCTATAGTCACGCTGGAAACGGTCTCCGCGGCTATGATGCGGCGGCGGGCGCGGGGGGATCTGATGCTGGTGGATCTCGCCGTACCCCGCGACATCGCTCCGGAAGTGGGGGGTGTTGAGCAATGTTTTCTCTATACGCTGGACGATCTGAACGATATTGCCCAGGCGGGCATGCGCGCACGGCGCGAGGCGGCAGCGGTGGCAGAGTTGATCATTGCCGATGAGGTCGGCGAGTTCCAGCAATGGCGAGAGAGTCTGGATGTGGTGCCCGCCATCCGCCGCCTGCGTGATCATGTGGAAGACCGGCGCCAGGAAGAGGTGCGGCGTTTTATGCGTTACCTGGATCAGGGGCAGGACCCTCATGCGGTACTGGATGCCTTTTCCAAAGCCTTGATGAATAAAGTCCTTCATGACCCCATTGCGACCCTTCGTCAGCCTTGTCAGGATGCGACCAACGAAAGTCTTGTCGCGGCACTCGATATTCTCTTTCATCTCAGTGACGCCGAAGGATGAGTCTCAGCCAGCGTTTGCAGAGCCAACTGGAGCAGTTGGCCTTTCGTTTTGATGAATTGAGTCAGTTGCTGGCGAGCCCGGATGTGGCGAGCGATGCGCAGCGTTTTCAAAGCCTTTCCAGGGAATTGGGAGAAATTAGCCCGGTGCTGGATCTGTTGCGCCGTCATCAGCAGCGGCGGCAGGATCGGGACGAGGCTGGGCGCATGCTGATGGAAGAACGGGATGCGGAACTGCGTGCCATGGCCAGTGAAGAAGTGGCGGCGGCACAGGCAGAACTCGATCAGCTCGAAGAATCCCTGCGGGTGCGCCTGCTGCCCAAGGACCCCAATGATGATCGTAATGTCTTTGTGGAGATACGGGCGGGGACCGGTGGTGAGGAGGCGGCACTCTTTGCGGGAGTGCTGGCCCGGATGTATACCCGTTACGCCGAGAGTAAAGGTTTCGTCGTGGTCATCCTTTCCGCCTCCGATTCGGAACGTGGTGGTTACAAAGAAATCGTTCTGGAAATCAGCGGCCGTGGCGCTTATTCCCGTCTGAAATTCGAGTCGGGCGGGCATCGGGTGCAGCGGGTGCCGGAGACCGAGGCGCAGGGCCGTATCCATACTTCCGCCTGTACGGTAGCGGTGCTGCCCGAGGTGGATACGGTGAGCGAGATCACCATCAATCCCGCCGACTTGCGCATTGATACCTACCGGGCCAGTGGTGCGGGCGGGCAGCACATCAACAAGACCGACTCCGCTATCCGCATCACCCATATCCCCTCCGGTTTGGTGGTGGCCTGTCAGGAAGACCGCTCCCAGCACAAAAACCGGGCGCGAGCCATGGCGCTGTTGCAGGCGCGTCTGCTGGAGCAGGAGCAGGAGAAGCAGCAAAGTGCGGCGGCGCAGACCAGGCGCCTGCTGGTAGGCTCCGGGGATCGCTCCGAGCGTATCCGCACCTACAACTTTCCGCAGGGGCGGATTACCGATCATCGTATCAATCTTACGCTGTACCGGTTGGAGGCGGTGCTGGCAGGGGATCTCGATGCCGTTATCGAACCGCTGATCAAGGAATATCAGGCTGACCTCCTGCAGCATCTGGGTGATGACCTCTGATTTGGGCGTAACGCATAATCCGCCGCGCAGCTTGCGCGACTGGCAGCATGATCTGCGCGAACAACTGCGCGTGCTGAGTGATCAACCGGGGCAGGAAGCACGCTGGCTGTTGGCTGCAGCCCTTGGGCTGGATGCGGCGGCGCTGCTACGCAATGCGTTGCTGCCAATTTCTTCAGAGGAAGAGGTCCGGATTACCGCATTGCTCACGCAGCGCCTCGCTGGTGTACCCCTGGCCTACTGTTTAGGCGAGTGGTCTTTCTACGGACTGGATCTGTGCGTGGCCCCTGCGGTGCTGATCCCTCGCCCGGATACGGAGACGCTGGTGACCCTGGCTCTGGAGGGGTTAGCGGATGAGGGCGCGTCGCGGGTGCTTGACCTCGGTACCGGCTCCGGGGTCATTGCACTGGCCATTGCCCAGGCGCGGCCGCTGGCGGAGGTCTGGGCCGTGGAGCGCAGCCCGGCGGCGTTACAGGTCGCGCGCGCCAATGGTGCGCTTCTGGCGCCACAGGTGCACTGGCTGGAGGGCGACTGGTACGCGCCACTGGATAGCGCCTTGCGTTTTGACCGGATTGTGGCCAATCCCCCTTACCTGGCCGATACTGATCCCCATCTTCCTGATTTGCGTCATGAGCCTTGGGATGCCCTGGTGGCTGGTCCCAGCGGGCTGGAGTGTCTGGAACGCATCATTGCCGGCGCGTATGAGCGCCTCTCGCTGCAGGGCGCGCTATTGCTGGAGCATGGCCCCGATCAGGGAAACGCGGTGCGCGGCCTGTTCAATAACGCAGGCTTCAGCGCGGTGCGAACCTGCCGTGATCTGGCCGGGCGCGAACGCGTGAGTATCGGAACAAGGACTTAACCATGCCCGAATTGCCTGAAGTCGAAGTCACCCGTCTGGGTATTGCCCCCCATCTGCTGGGGCAGCGTCTGGAGGGGGCAGTGGTGCGGGATG
>JAKAVW010000164.1 GCA_021827445.1 Pseudomonadota bacterium | reverse complement strand
AGGGCTGGATGGCCACCGCAACCGACATGGAGAGCGTAACGCTGGGAAATGCGCCCGCGCTCTAAATTGATACAGGAGAAAAGCACATGGACATCGCCCTGGAACACGCCTTGAAGCGGGATTATCCGGCACTCTACAGCGACTGCCGTGAAAGTCATTTCTGGTGCGAAGACGGCTGGTATCCACTACTCCGCGCCTTGTCTCAGGCCGTAGAGACCTACTGCCAGGAGAACGGCATTCGTATCCACGTTACCCAGGTCAAACAGAAATTCGGGACGCTGCGCTATTACTATGGCTACGACGCGACACTGACGGACGCGCAGAAACAGGGCCTGTTTCAGATCGTGGAGGATTATTGTGACCGCTCACGTCGGATCTGTGAGAACTGCGGTTTGCCGGGTACCTTATTGGTCAGTGGCGCCTACTGGCATGTGGCCTGCCCGGAGCACGCCGACGGCGGCCTAACGCCTGGTGCCTTTCAACAGTTGCGGGAAGCCAAATTCAAACAAAGGGGATTGCCACCTGAAGGACCCCTCGCCGCACGCAGGCTGCCCGCCGATCCCAAACAGGATGCGTTAACCTACCGGCGTTTCGTGGCTATCCGACTGGCTCACTATGCGGAAGAAATGGCTGAAGCGCGGACCAACTGTCATCGTGCCGACGGGAGTGCACCGGTTTTGCATTATCTCGCCGGCAGTATCGGTTCCGGCAAAACGCTCCTCTCCGCGCCGCTGCGCCGCCAGTTGGGCATTGCGGAAAGCGCATGGGTCGACGTGGATCGTTATCTGCCGTCGCTTCCGAAAGATCACGCACGCCTTGTCACGATTGCCCGTGAGGCCATCCGGCAATGGCTGCCAGACGAAGATGACGCAGATCTGGCCATGGGCCTGATTCCCGCCGCCAATGAACCCCTGCCAGAATTGCAGGTGGCCTATCTGCTCTCCAATGCGGACTGGCGGCGGGGTTTGGATGCCCGTCAAAATCTGCTGGTGGAAACCACGTTCTCCCTTGCGGGCCGATTCGATCAGGTACTTGAAAGCATTCGGGCAGGGGCTGTAGTGGATCTGGATTATGTAGGTGTTCATGATCTGGATACGCTGGTCCAGCGGGTACAATCCCGTGCCCTGGGCAGTGATCGGGTAGGTATTCCAGAGGCCCAGATTGAACGCAATCTGTTCAGCGGTTTTACCCACGCCGCGCTGGTCGCGCATCTTGCGCGGCGCCTGCGCGTGTACGATAACCGCGCCACGATGGACCTGAACCTGCAGGCCGACTATCAGCCGCCCTTACTCTTGGAAATAGAGAGGGGCGTCATCCTCCGGCAAAGCACGGAGCCTCTGCCCTGGTGGGCGGAAATTCTGCGTGATGTGGCCTTGGGGGCGGATATGGGCGTGGATATGGACGCTCTGTACCATTGAAGATTTCAGGAATGAATATGCGCACCTTTTTTACCAGCGACAGTCATTTCGGACACGACAATATCATCCGGCATTGCAAGCGCCCCTTCCAGGACGGCGCACAGATGGACCGTGCGTTGATGGATGCCTGGAACAGCGTTGTGAGCCCCGGTGATGTGGTCTATCACCTGGGGGATTTTTCCTTGCGTCCAGCGGAGACCATCCAAGGACTGCTCAAAAATCTGCACGGCACCAAGCATCTGATTGTCGGCAATCACGATCGGACCACGGGTATGGAGGGCTGCCGCCTGCAAGGCTGGGCCAGCATGCGGGAGATGGCCAAAATCAGCGTGGATGGTCAAAGCGTTTTTCTCTGCCACTACCCGATGCGGGAATGGCCCGGCATGTGGCAAGGTACGGTGCATTTGTATGGTCATGTGCATGGCAACCTGCAGCCGATGCCGGGATCAATGGAAGTGAGTGCCGATGTATGGGGCGGAAAACCTGTGCAGATGGCGGAGATTCTGGGCGCCGTGGCGCTTTTTGATGCCGAATCCGAGAAGCAGCAGCGCAAATCTTTACGCTTACGGGACTGGGACTAAAGGGGAGTATTTCATGCGCATCGCCTATGCCTCCGATCTCCACCTGGAGTTCGACGACTCTTTGACGCTGACCGGGCTATCCACCGCCGATGTGTTGGTCCTGGCCGGCGATGTGGACACCATGCCGGAATATTACACAGAGATCTTGCGCAAGCTGCGCCTGGTCTATGCCGGTTCCGTGATTTTCGTGCTGGGGAACCACGAATATTACAATGGCGTATTCCCCGATGCCCGGCAGAAGTACCGGGAGGCCATTGCGCATGATCCACAGGCGGTCCTGCTAGAAAACCAGTTTGTCATCATGGATGGTGTCCGGTTCCTGGGCGCCACCCTCTGGACGGACTTCGCCAGCGGGAAACAGATGCGCAACTGTCGGCACATGATGTCCGACTTCGATGTGATTCATGATGGCGTGTCCGGCAGTATCACCCCGGAAACCATCCTCAAGGTCCACCAGGACAGCATCGCCTGGCTGGATGGCCAGTTCACTCATCACCCGCATGACGGGCCGACGGTGGTTATCACTCATCACGCGCCCAGCTACAAAAGTCAGCACCCCCGATTCGCCGGGAGCCCCATATCGGGAGGCTTTTGCTCCAATCAGGAACACCGTATTCAACGCTGGAAGCCCGATGTCTGGATTCATGGCCATGTGCATGATCCTATGGATTACCGCTTGGGCAAGACGCGGGTGCTCTGTAATCCGTGGGGGTATCCCAATGAAGGCCGGGCACGGGAATACCGGATTGTGGAAACGAATGCAACGAGCAAGGGAGATAGCTATGCACGATGTGATGATTGATATTGAGGCCCTCTCCACCCAACTGGGAGCGGTAGTGCTCACCATTGGTGCCGTCATTTTCGATCCAGAGTCTGACCAGATCGGGCAGACCTTTGCCATCCGCTTGCCGGCTCAGGAGCAAATAGACCGGGGCGCGCTGGTAGATGTCGACACCATCCAGTGGTGGATGGACCAGTCCCTGGAGGCGAGGCAGGCGGCTTTTCATGGCCCCTGCGCGCACTCGGTAGCTCACGGCCTCGGCAAATTCTCCCGCTTTCTCCAGCGCATCTCTGCGGAAAGATTGCGGCTTTGGTCCAATGGTCCATCCTTCGATTCCGCACAACTGCAACTCCTATACGCGCGGTTTCGGGAGCCTCTGGGACCTGGGAATGGATGGCCGGTGCGTTACAACGCGGATCGGGATTGCCGTACCCTCTTTGAACTGGCCTATCCCCATGGCGGCATTCCCGTGGAAGACGAGGGTGTGGCGCACAATGCGCTGGATGACGCCGTTGGGCAGGCCAGGGCGGTGCAGGTTTGTGTGCAGAAACTCAGAGGGCAGGGGTAAAAGATGGGCCGGAAGATGCTTGTGGATATCGAGGTGCCCACCCGATAGGCCAAGGAAATATCATTATCTATGGCAAGCGTTCCTTTCGGGATGTGGACCAAATGCCTGTAGTGCGGACAGTGATATTCGATCCCTCGGGAAAACGGATTGGCCTGCTGCCATTTTGGGGATATTCAGTCCGTTCCTTTTCTCATCTGCAATATTTGTTTGCAGGGCGGATATTTTGTGTAATTTTTGCAGCCCCAGAATTTATTCCCTTTCTTTCTGTTGGTTCTTGGCACCATTTTGATCCCGCAATGTGGGCAGCTTGGCGTGGTGTAGTCCCCTTCCGTTGCGAATGCCAGCAATCGCGCCTGCGACAAAGCGGGCAACTGCTCAATCAGTTCTATGAAGTGTTTGCCATCAACAAGAATAATACGATCTTCCTTGGCGAGCTCCTCGGCGGGTTTGGTAAATGTGCCATTGGTGATAAAAGTCCCGATCTGCACTTTTTCATGGGTCATCGTACCCAAAAGCTGTCGAACCAGCTCAACTCCTATGGGTCTACTCGACCGTGCCTTACACTGGGTAACTGCGATTAATGCACCGGTTTCCCGATGGAACAAACGAATATCCACACCGCCATCGGCACCGAACCCTGTAGTGGTGCTTCTCAGGCCGCACTCACGGTGGTATTCATTGCAAAGGTCTTCAAACCGTTTCCATTCGAGGTCTCTGAGTAGAGACAAGGACCATCCGTTGGGCTGCTCAGGATCGGGGTTGGCGTACGGTGATGGATTGTCATTCTGGAGTTTTTGAGAGGGCTTTGGTGGTTGATACGCGGGCTTGTACGTTGTTGATGGCGTCACCGGCACTGTATCGCGGGCCAGAAACAGCATGAACGCCATGAATCCGAAAATCAGCGCCAGGATGCTGCCGATCATCTCAAAAAGTGGCGTCAGTATCTTCAGGATGGGGTTAGTCTGAAAAACGGCGGGTAGGATCAGCCAGGATGAAAACAGGATGATGCCCGCGAGGATGGCCGAGCCGACCCACGCGGGGTCCGTCATGGTGGCGATGTTCAGCAGCGGGCTCCCACTGGATCCCCGGTATCTGCGGCGTTTTCCATAATAGGCCATTAGTGGCTCTTTTGCGGCTGTAGGGTATGTTCCCAGTGTGCAAAAAGCGGTGAGGGTTGTCGAGACGTGACGGTTGTTGGATAGCGTCGTCGGGTAAGGAGAGTATTCGTCTGAGCAAGGCAATGACCAGTCCCAGGTCAGAAGTTGCCGAACTGGTTGCGCGGCAAGTTGCTGACTGACCGCCTGTCCAGCATACTAACCCCATAAGGATACACTGTGATCGGTACATGGATTGCAGTATTCCGCAGAAAGGGAAACCGCATGGCCGCAGAACAAAGTCCTGTCCTTATCCTCACCATCAATGACTGTCCCAGCATGCGTGTGGTCCGCGTCATCGGGCCGGTCTATGGCACGGGCGTCCGATCCCGCAATATCGTCGGCAATTTCCTTGGTGGTGTCCGCGCCATCTTTGGTGGGAAGCAGGCCGGGTATCTCAAAATGATTGCCCAGACCCGGGATGATGCCCTGGAACAACTGGCCGAGCATGCCCGGTCCCTCGGCGCCAATGCCGTCCTGGGGATGCGATTTGATTCCGGTGAGTTTGATGCTGGGAAGGGGCAGGCCATGAATGAGGTGACGGCCTACGGGACCGCTGTGGTGGTGGAAGGATGAATAAAGAGATGAATGACGGACATGCACCTGCGTTTCATACGGATCACAATGTTTATATTTTAGGCGCAGGCTACAGTGCAGAGGCGGGTCTACCTGTGATGTCGAATTTCCTCTCCGTGATGCAGAAGGTGAGGATGAGCGCGGCGATCAGTCCTGATGAAGAAGAAGCAATTGATGCTGTTCTCCAGTTTCGTCTGGAGTCGGCATCGGCTGCACACCGAATAAATCTCGACCTGGATAATATAGAATCGTTGTTCAGCTTAACTGCTTCTTCATCAATTATTGGCGGTAATATCTCCGCAAGACTTGAAAAAATAAGCAACCAAATGCAAATTGCGATTGGAGCAACAATAAACCATTGCCAAAAAAAATTCTACAGCCTTTCAATAGAACAAAAGAAAGCGCTAAACTTCACGTCAGATGGTATTAGTAAGCCAATAGATTTTTTTGATTTTTCTACTGGGGTGATGTCGGGAACTATAGGCACTCTTAAAAAACAGAAATCGCAAGAAAATACAATCATAACGTTTAATTATGACACCTTACTAGAAGACTACTTTAATAAGAATGGGGTTGAATTTAGTTATGGTGAAGGCATGCCGAGGAGTGAATCTCCTGAGTTTAAGCTGTTTAGTGGTCCAGGATGTCCATCAAGCATTGTTAAGGTATTAAAACTTCACGGATCCATTAATTGGTCGTCAGCAGGATCTAAGGGAGATTCTGGATTAGACGTGCATATGTATAAAGATTATGACGAACTGCGTTCCCATAGTGGGGATAGAAAACCGACACTTCTACCGCCATGGTGGAAAAAGGACCCAAATGGTTTCACTATCAGTTCGTGGGCAAATGCAGTGGAGCAACTGCAGACAGCAAGCAGAATTATAATTATCGGATATTCTTTACCAACTACCGACCAATATGTAAAGTATCTCCTTGCCGCCGGTCTTAGCAAGAACATATCGTTGACAGGTGTATGGGTTGTAAACAAGCGACCTGATGTATTTAACTCTATCCGAGAAATATTTTCTTCATCCTACAATGGAATCGTTGATGTTCAGCCGATGAGTGCCGAAAGCTTTTTCTTTGGTAATAGTGGATATGATGCTCTGCTTGCTATTAATAGGAAGCCTATACCCACTTGATAGTTTTTTTGCTCATGCATTACATGCCAATTTGACGTGTTACACGCGACCGTGACAACTACCGCCTACCACGCCAAGCTCTTTGCTCATGACCTGACCCGGCGATCCGCCGACGATGGTACTGACCGCCTGTCGTCGGCACTCTCCGATGCCCAGGTGGACCTCAATCCACACCAGATTGAGGCAGCCCTTTTTGCCCTGCGCAATCCCTTTTCCAAAGGGGTCATCCTGGCCGATGAGGTGGGCTTGGGGAAGACCATCGAAGCGGGGCTTCTCCTGTCCCAACTCTGGGCCGCACGGCGCCGCAAGCTGCTGATCATCCTGCCCGCCAACCTGCGTAAACAGTGGTCACAGGAACTGGCGGACAAATTTCACCTGCCATCCATCATTCTGGAAACCAAGAGTTTCAACGAGGCCAGGGGGTGTAAGAATTTTTGTGTAAATGGTCATTTGGCAGGAAACTGCCGTCCTGTGAGAAAGGAGTTGTAAATGACTATTAGTAATGAACTGCTGGACA
>JAKAVW010000163.1 GCA_021827445.1 Pseudomonadota bacterium | reverse complement strand
CGGCTGGTTGTACCCCTGATTTCCATAACCGCCGTAAGGGCCAACGGCACAGCCTGATAGAGCTAAAATGCCTAAGACAAGCACAGCTATTCTTCCAGTTGAAATAGGCATGGCACATTCCTCCGTGTTTTATCATTCATGAATATGCGGCGTCGTGAGGAATTTATCAACGAAACATATCGCGCTGGACCAAAGCCATAGGCTGGATTTTCTATATCAGACTGAGGTGCTGCCATGGCGATCTCTCTTGCCTGCTTTCATGTCAGAATCATAGTGCAATTCAGCGGACCACGCCATTCATGACATGATCGGTTCCTGCATCCCTGTTGAACAAGCACCCGAGCAACCGAATGACCGCAATCAGTCTCTTTGCGACCATGAGCGTCTGTACGAATTTACCGCTTTCCTTTGTCGCTCGGCAAGCGGCGGCATCGGCTGCCAGGTGATCGCCTCGCCCAATGCACATCCGTAGCCAGCATCCTCGCCTGCGGACCCCATCTGTTAGACTCACCTGATCAGGCGAGGAGGTTACCGATTGCCCAGCCCACAATCAGAGCGCACCCCGATCTCCGCAAGATCATCCATGTGGACATGGATGCCTTCTTTGCGACGGTCGAGCAACGCGATCGGCCAGAACTCCGCGGCCAGCCTGTAATCGTCGGTGGCGACCCCAATGGCCGGGGCGTTGTTGCCAGCTGTAGCTATGAAGCACGGCGGTTTGGGATCCACTCTGCCATGTCTGCGGCCCGGGCTCGTTCTCTTTGCCCTCAGGCAATCTTTGCCAGCCCCCGCATGGATGCCTATCGAGAGGCATCTCGTCAGGTGATGACCATCCTACGCAGCTACACACCACTGGTGGAGCCTCTGTCCCTGGATGATGCCTTTTTGGACGTAACCGCTGCCACCGCTGACGGAATCCTGGCTGTCGACATTGCCCGCGATATCCTGGACCGTATTCAGCGAGAAACGGGCCTGACGGCTTCGGCGGGGGTGTCCTACAACAAGCTGTTGGCTAAGCTGGCCTCCGACTGGCGTAAGCCCCACGGGCTTTTTGTCATTCCACCCGAACGTGGCCTCGACTTCTTGGCGCCGCTGCCCGTTGGCAAGCTCCACGGCGTGGGCCCGGCCACCGTGAAAAGACTGTCCGCAATGGGTATTGAGACCGTTTCGGATCTACGGACCCTCCTGCGGGAGACTCTGATAGCCCACTTCGGTAAGGCGGGAGCCTGGTTTTACGAAGTGGCACGAGGGATCGATGGGCGGCCAGTCCAACCGTCCCGCCAGCGGAAATCGGTGGGGACCGAGCGGACATTCTCGGAGAACCTGGAGGATCGAAGGGCCATGCTGGACATGTTAAAGCAGATGGCGGAGCAGGTTGCGGCCCGCATCCAGGCACTCGCCTTGGCGGGCTACACAGTGAACATCAAAGCACGTTTTCCCGACTTTACCACGGTCACCCGAGCACATACGGCGACCGATGGCATCTGGAACACGGATGCAATCGCGGCATTGTTACCAGAGTTACTCGACCGAGCAGTTCCCAAGGGCGCGTCCGTGCGCCTGCTGGGGATCACCGTGAGCGGCTTGGTCCACGTCCAGGCAGCGAGCTGGGTAGCACACCAGATGAGCTTGCTGGACGAAATCCTCAACCCGCGGTAAGAATATGACCAGGGAATGGGCGGTGATGCAGCGTAACCGGACGTCCAGAAATTTGTGGTTAGTGCACAATTCGCTTGGGTGACGTTTACTAGGCATAGAAAGATCGACGAGTTGATAGACAGAATCAGGGCCGGAAACAGCCCAAAAGTGCCCATCAACTAACTGTCGATTAAACGTTCGTTTTGTGCAATCTCGTTCACCAACTGTTTGGCCAACACCGCCGAATTACTGGTTGGCGCCTTCTGGAGGTGGTGCCTTGGCCTCTGCGTTTTCCCGCATGGTCTTCACCGCCCTCCCCAGCCCTTCCTGAAAGAGATGGCTATGCACGTGCAACTGACCGAGCAACCGATGGAGTTCGTCGCGCGTTCCTTTTTGCCGTACCTGGAGGATTTCCCGGCCCAGGATATGCACTGTTTCGTGCTCGGCCAGCAAGGTCTCTACCTCGGGTAGTTCCGATGCATGGGCATGCAGCCAGGTCGTGATCGGGCAGCCGGTCAGTTCCGTATTCTCGTAACCCTCATGATTCATTGCAGACTCTGCTGCCGCACGCTCCCATCCAAGATGCTGGTACAGGGCCAACAATGGCGTGTCCGCATCCCCGGCGCCGAGGACAAAGGCGCGCACAAAATCAGCGACCGCTTCCGCTTCCAGTGGCCTGGCAATGGCGTACCCCTGGAGATAGTCGACTTTCATCTCGCGCAGGAAGGCGATGTGCGCTTCGGTTTCCACCCCCTCCACGGTGATGAGGACGTCCATCCCCAAACCCAGGTTGACGAGACTCTCGACAAAGACCAGGTCCTGAGGCTTGCTCGACAGTTCGCGAATAAAACCCTGATTGATCTTGATCTCGTCAATGGGCAGGTTTTTGAGCCGCAGGAGCGAGGCATATGCACTCCCTACGTCATCCAGGGCGATTTTGACGCCCGCACTGCGCAGTCGTTGCAGATGCTCCAGGGCGACCTCCTGTTCGAGGATTTCCCTGATCTCCAGCACCTCCAGCACCAGGGATTCCGGGGGGATGCCCGGATACGCCGCCAGGATGCCAAAGACCGTATCGGCAAATCCGGACTGGTCGAGCTCTTCCGGGGTCACATTGATGCTGAGAAAGAGGTCCAGTCCGGTTTCCCGCCACTGTGCGAGCTGCCGCAGTCCCGTTTGCAGCACGAAGCGCCCCAGTGCCTGACGTTCCCGCACACCGAGAGCAGAAAGGAATTGATCGGGGGAAACCTCACGGCCCTCCTGGTGCCAGCGGGTCAGGGCCTCGAGACCTGCCACCCGATCCGTCGCCATGGCCACCAGGGGCTGATAGCGTAGGGTCACCGCTCCGCTGGCCAAGGCCCGCAGGAAATCCCGGCGCAATATTTCATCGCCCATGCTGACATTGCCAATATCCGGGTGATAGAGCTGCACCCAGCCTCCGCCCTCTAGAGCGGGGCGTGTTTTGGCCGCATACATGGCCTGATCCGCGTGCCGCAGGAGCAGGTCAGAGTCCCCCTCGTCAAAGGGGTAGAGCGTCAGCCCCAGACTCGCCCGGATACTGACCACCTCCCCCTTGAGGTCAAAGGGCTGCGCAATCGCGGCCTGGAGACGGGCCAGAACCAGATCCAGCTCATCCATGCTGCACAGGCCTTCCAGCAACAGGATAAATTCATCGCCCCCCAGTCGCGCGACCGTGTCTGTTCTCCGTACCGCATTTAGCAGGCGGTGCGCCATTTCCTGGAGCAGGTCATCACCGGCGGCGTGCCCGTAGGTGTCATTGACCGGTTTGAAGTCGTCGAGATCAAGAAAACCCACGGCCAGAAGCTGCTCCTGGCGGTCGGAACGCGCCAGTGCCTGATCAAACACCAGTCGCAGGCCATCGCGGTTGGGTAGACCGGTCAGGGCATCGTGGATGGCGAGCTTTTTTTGGTGGTCCCGCTCATCGATGAGAATCTCTTCTTGCCGATTGCGCAGACGCATCTCCCGCGCCAGCAAAAACAGCGTAAACGCACCAATCCCAAGCAGGCCCAAAACGATGCCGATATCATTGAGCAGCGGCCTTTTCTCCTCATCCCACCAGGCTTGTTCCACCAGAGACGTTGGCCATCCTGCGGCGATGGTCCATGGGTATCCCGGCACCGGTACACGCACTTGATTGTCGGGGGGAAAACTCTGCAGGGAAGGACCGGAAAGAGAAAGCCTCCCTTGCCGGAAAAAAGCAAAGGGTACATGCTGTGTATCCAGCAGAAACAGGTTGTAATTGGGTGGAATGGTAAGCGTATCGAGACTCATGATGTTGATCGGACTGCCGACTGAGAAGAACAGTTGGGCGCCTCCGGCGTCATGCACGTTGTAGCGCATCGTGATTACCCGCGCGTGCATCCTCTGGGCATAGTGAAGCTTGCCAACCAATCGGTTCGGGTGGCCAGGCAAAGGCGTAAAGTCATTCGCCAGCTCAATTGGTCGGGAAGGTTGCGGCAACGTTGACCAAAGAATGCGATCCCCGGAGCTGTTTTGAAGGTTGAAGGCCATGATATTGGGATGTTGTGCCCGAAGGATTTGCACCTGCTCTAAAGTCCTGGTGCCTGGTGCCTGCACTCCGGCATTTTGGGGCAACAAGACGTTGCCGACGTAGACCAAATTATCGAAATACTTATTAAAAACGGCCGCCACTTGCAACGCCGCGCTTTGCGCGGACAGTGCGGCGTGCAATTTGATTTTCTCTGCAACGACTCGATGCAAATGCTGGGACTGCTGAATGTACAGCGCCGTCAACAAGCCTGTCAGAAGCATAAAGGCTATGCCCACCTGCCAGAGGGTGCGGCGCTGATTAGCGGTTAACGGTGGAGCAATCACGGTAAGCGTGTACGATTTTTGGACGAATGCCGAAATAGTAGACAAGGGCACCTTTCCGGCACCTGGTGAAACTTGATCCGACAGCGGTGATGGTTTGCCATTCCGACCATCCTATCGTTGGTGTTCGGCTGCACCATTCTAGATCATAACGATACCGACTGTCCTCTTCTAACCGCGTCAAGAACACCAGACCGGCTGTCCAGTAAAGGAAGCACGAGGTAAGAGCCTTCGTGGTCGCTTTTGAGATGGAGATTCGGCTTGGGTGGCGGCGCCCGATTACTGCCTATCTGGTGCCTGTAGTGAGGAAATTACTCCACGATATGGAGACGTTCTCTTATGGAGGCAGTCCGGTTTACCCGTGGTGTGGTTGAATTACCGTCATACGGTTCAGCACGATGTTAATAAATTCGGTGATGGCACCCCTCTCGTTCTGGGTGTATTTTAAGGTATTTTTCATCAAATTGCCCCGTGGATGCTGTTTTTCTCGTTTGTTGAGGCGCATAAGAGTTCCAGGCAACGAGCCCCCATAATGAGCGGCTCGTTTTGTTTTGGCCGTTAAGGTGCGCCCGGACCTCCGGGGGGTGGGCCGCCAGGTCCTCCCGGTGGAGGTGGAGGTGGCGGCCCACCCATAGGTCCTTGTGGGGACTGTTGAGGACCCGGTCCTCCTGGGCCACCCTGCTGGGGTCCCTGTGGTGGACCCCTTCTCGGACCAAATTGTGGTCCCTGCGGAGGCCCTCCCGCTGATCCTTGCTGGAACTGAGGGCCTCCAGGTCCTGGTCCTCCGGGTGGCGGTCCTTGTTGAGGGCCGAATCCAGGCCCACCCGGTTGGGGACCCTGGGGTGGTCCCCCTGGGGGCCCAAAGCCTGGTCCGCCGGGAGGACCCGGCGGGGGTGGTTGCGGTGCTCCAGGCGGAGCCGGCGGGGGTGGTTGTACCCCTAGGTAATTAAAATAATTGCCGGGTGGAGGGGGCGGCGGTGCCCCGGGTGGTGGAGGCGGTGGAGGCGGTGCGCCAGCCGGCATGGGTGGGGGCGGCGCCGGATAGTACTGGTAGTACGATTGCGGGTAGTAGTACCACATCATGTACTGCGCATAGAGTGGCTGACTGTAATAGTTGGTATACGCTGAGGGCGGCTGAAAGTACCCGTATTGCTGGGGCATGCCCGTGTTGCCGAGATTGATTCCGAGATCGCCCAGTATGACACTGAAATCAAACGGAGCAGCTAACGCTGGCGTAGCGAGTGATAAAGCACCAAATCCTGCGAGGCCTATGGCGATACTGAGTACAATAGGTTTACGCGGCATAACAAATCCCCTTTTATTATTTTACTTGATAAAGCCGAACTTGTTCCCGGAATGTTGCTTATGGCGCAGGAGGGGGTGGGGGCGGCGGATTGCCGTAGCCATTGTTGTACTGACCAGGCCCCTGGCCGGGAGGAGGAGGTGGTGGACTGCCGTAGCCGTTGTTGTACTGACCAGGTCCCTGACCGGGAGGTGGTGGGGGAGGCGGCTGGTTGTACCCCTGATTTCCGTATCCGCCGTAGGGGCCAACAGCACAGCCTGACAGAGCTAAAATGCCCAAGGCAAGCAAAGAGATTCTTCCAGTTGAAATAGGCATGGCACATTTCTCCGTGTTTTCATCATCCATGAATATGCAAATATGCATTGTCGTGAGGAATTTATCAACGAACATATCGCGCCAGACTCAGGCTATTGGCTGGATTTTCTCTACCAGATTGAATACTTCAATTTGTCTGGTAGGCCTCGGCACGTCTACCGATAATGTACTGATTCTCCTGATCCAGACAACGCTGCCTGACGCGCCATGATCTGACAAAAAGTTGAGGCTGATCATTCCGGGATTTGTCGGCTGCCAACTCTGTCGTCCCGTTGCCATGGTGACATTTCATGTTGGCATCCCGTGACGAGGAAATCATAGTACAGTTCAGTCAGCCAAGCCATCCATTACTCAATCGGTACCAAGGCTCCTGCTGACAATCCAATGCCCGCAGTCCATCAACCGGGCGTCAATTAAAAAATACATGAATTCTGTCGCTGACACCAAAGAGTGAGCCATCCAGAGATGCCCTATAACACCGGCACTGAATGATCAGAGGCTCTCTTGCTCTGGTGACTTTCGTGATGCACCGACCTTGATGGGCAGCAATAGGCAAGTATCGCCTAATGAATCGGCAGTTGTGGTAAAGTAACTTCATGCTTTTTACGGATGAATACCATGCAAAACTCACTCTCTGTTGACGAACGCCTTGAGGCCCAGTTTTCCTCCTGGGATATTGTCCCTGCAGCCGAGATTCCCG
>JAKAVW010000162.1 GCA_021827445.1 Pseudomonadota bacterium | reverse complement strand
ATGCCAGCCCTGCGGAACCCGCGCAACGACATTGCCCGACAACATGGGCTAAAAGATTTTTGCCGTGACCCTGCCCCTGAAAATCTTCTTCGATCATGAGCCACTGGAGTATAGCGACCTGTTGCGGTGGTGCTGAATACCATGCCCCACCGATAATGGTGTTCTGCCATTGAACAGCCACGAGGTACTGGTGCGACGAAGCTTGTTCATGTTGATGCAGTTCTTGGATCTGGCGAAGCGTTATCGCCTCTGCCATCTCTTGCGAACAATGCATTGCCTGACGTAGCTGGAAACTATGGTGCGTCGCGAGGGCGGCAGTAAATTTCGGAATATATTCCATGGGCATAACCACATAAGTGGCCTCTGCAACGGTGCTATCCATAGCGGGCCTGCTGGCGGGCGTCATTTCCTGAAGCCCAGATGCTGACCGCACGATAATATTACCGATACCCCGGACCGGTTTTCAGGCTGGAGCAAAACACCAACAGGCTGGGAATATGGCCCTATCTGGGGAAATGGATGGGTTGCCTGCATATTTGGCGTGAGGCTGGGGGTGACTGATGACAGGGACATAATAACCGCTCTCCTCAAAACGATATTGCTGCTGGTCTGCCCCAGCCATAAGCAATTATGGCGCCAACGACAGGGCGATTGGAACACTACCCCAGGAATCAAAGCGGCAATCATTTGCCGTTGAGAACATGGGGTTCTGTCAGAACATCCGCCTGCCCAAGGACAAACCCTAAGGACGAACAGCTTCTGCTTGCCGTTCTGGGGTACCAGTAATGAATGGCATATTTTTTGCTGCATGGCATACATGACAAACGCGGGTACGACGATGAACAATATCCATCCAGCACAACACCGGAAGCGCAGTACCTGGCTCTCGCGCGGAATCGTGCTCCTCCTGTTTACCTGCACGGCAGCGCCCCTCAGCGCCGTTGGCGCAGAAACCCCTGAAACCATCCGTGCTGCCGTTGTCCGTTTCGTGCGCAATCACCTGCCTGCCAACGCCAGCACTGCAGAAATCCACATCAGCGGCCCAGCACCGAGCCTGCATTTTCCCACCTGCGCCCGCTTGCAACTCAACTTTTTCGGCTATGGCAATCCTTACGGCAGCCAGACCGTCGCCGTGCGCTGCAGCAGTCCATCACCGTGGGTCTTGTATGTACCGGTACAACTAAGCATGAATCAGGTCGTCGTCGTCGCCGCTCACCCACTCAGTGCGGGTATGGTGCTGAGCGCCGCCGACCTCAGCGTTGTCAAGCGTGACACTACCGGGATCGGTGGCAGCACACTGAGTAACCCACAGCAGGCCATCGGCCAGGTTCTGCGCTTTGGTACCCTGGCAGGGCAACCTGTTACCACATCCATGCTCAACGCACCGGAGATCGTTCATGCCGGCGAACAGGTTACTTTGTATGCGGAAGGAGATGGCATTCGTATCGCCACCATCGCCAACGCCATTGAAAGTGGTCGTCCCGGACAGGCTATACTGGTACGCAACATGCAGTCCGGCCGGGTGATTCGCGGTACCGTTACAGCCAATGGTACGGTGATGGTGCCCTTCTGAAGGCTGGTCGGTTGCCAATAAGTTTCAAACGGGCCTTCAGTTCTTGCTCCAATGTGCCGTATCACTATTTGCAAGTGTAGAGGAGAATCAGCCATGAACCCCATCAACCCTTATTCGGGCGTGCCCAGCACAAAGACGCAGACAAGTACCGATGCGGCGATTACTGCAAGTCAACCCGCATCCGGAGCCAGCCCGGCGCAAAGTGCCAAAAATCCAACCATAGCCCAGGACCATGTGACCCTTTCTCCCGTCGCTCTCAGTCTCCTTGCTACCCATAACTCCCCGTCAAACAACTCCGGGCGTGTGCAGAGCATCAAATCAGCCCTCGCTAATGGCATCTACCAGATCTCGCCACAACGCATTGGCCAAGGCCTTACCCAGGATGCACAACAGTTCTTGCCCCTGGTGCCCGGCAATAAGGCCTGATCTCATGACCAGCCAGACAGATGCTACCCTCCAGCAACAAATCAGTGCCCTGGAAGCCTTGCTTCAGTTGCTCATTAAGGAAGCGCGTTGCCTCCAGTCCGGGAGCATAACCGAGTTGGAACCCATTGCTGCGGAAAAAGAACGGCTCTACCAGAACATCAGCATTCTGGAGTCCCAGCACCGCACCCAAGCTCCCAATCTCACTCCCGTGGATCTGCGCGCCCGGCGAAAAGCGCTTCTGCAAAAGATCGTTCAGCATAATCAACTCAACGGACAGGTTATTGGCGCCCTTGAACGCTTCAATAAGGGGGCCTGGCAGGTTATTTTCGGTGCTGACCACCCGCTCTATACTGATGTTGGTACCACTCAGAATGCCGCGCAGCGGCACCTGATCGGCAGCGCCTGAGTGCTCGTTCTCACCCGACGCCGCGGTCAGGCCATTTGTATCGGCGATGATATTCGTATCGTTGTCACCCGCATAGAAGATGGTCAAGTCCGATTAGGGATTGAGAGTGCTCACCATGTGACCATCCTCCGCGAGGAATTACTGGAGTCGGTGCGCCATGCCAATCGGTCTGCACAAGCCGTAGTCCCCGTCGAGTTTGGCCAGTGGCTACAGTCTCACCGCCCGCCTAATCAGGACGCGGCCGACATTCAGGAAGAGCAAAAATGACCCAATACTCCACCCGCTTTGGCCTCCTGTCCATTTCCGAGGAGCAGATTTGGCAGTGTGTCGCGCCGCTCCCTGGTTTCACGGAGTTGCAGCGTTTTGCTCTGTTACACGTTCAGGAACATGGCCCTTTTGTCTGGCTGCAATCGCTGGATGAGCCGCTGATCACCTTTCTGCTGGTGGCGCCAGCACACTTTGGCCTGCACTATCCGCAGCGGCCGCACTTCGCACTCCAGGAAGCGGAGGGGACTAGCATGGTCATGGCGATCCTGCCGCAACAAGCGAAGGATTCTTTGCACGCCAATGCGTTGGCGCCGCTGTATTTCATGCCAGGCACGCGTCAATTCGGTCAGTGGATTGTCGAACACCCCGATCCCGATTCAGCGATCATTTCCGAAGCCAAAAGGCCCCCGCTTACCCTGTATACCCAGATCGTCCACCTCGAACACACCCAGCAAGAACTAGCTGCCAGCCCCCTAGCGATTGGCGCTGCGTAAGCGTTCGCGATCACAACGCAGGGCGTACTGGATAATCTGTTCCTGCAGGCTTCCCGGGGCCTGTACAAAGCTAAAACCCATTTCTTGCACAGCCATACCGCGGGGATGACGTACCGGTTCCACATAACGAACCTGCGCCCCTACCCAGTATGCCTTGCCCTGAAAGCTGAACTGCACGCTGGCCAGTATCTCGCCAGTGGTTATCGGGTAGTCGTTAGGTGCATTAATTCTTGCACGCATGCCACCAGCACCAATATTCACACAGAATCCGTCGCAACTGCGGGCGCCGTGGCGCTGCAGTGACAACGCCATCCCCCCGTGCTCAGCCGGCGTCGCGCGCAGGGCCATGCGCCGCTGCATCTGGTAAATAGCCTCTGGCCATTGGATACGCACAGCCCCGTAACGCTGCCACAGGAATCTCTCCATTACCTTGCTCTGAAACCCCAAGGGCATGGTCAAACTGCTCCACAGAAGCAAATCTTCTCCACACAGCAGACGAACATTTGCTGTCTCTGGCATAAGTTCATCCAGAATCAACGTGGAAGCATCGACTTCAGTGTGCAGAATGGCGGCCTGCGCCAAGGTGCCACCCGCACGTCCTACCATCACCGCCAACACTTCACCGTCGGCAACCAGTTCGGCAAGGGCACGCTCAATCGGGCCGCTCCCTGTTTGCCGATTTTCTTCAGTGAACAGTTGATCCAGTAAGCACTGATTCAAACGCATCTTGTCCTCACCTTTCAATTGTGATCGTCAAGATTTTGACGATTCTGACAGAAGATCGTCAGCTCTGGGCGACCGTGCCGGACTTTCTGGCCATTTTACGGTAAAAAGGCAGGAATCATGCCGGTACTAAGGCACTCGCTTTGCGGCACGATTTTCGCCTTACCGGGGACGCCCGCTGCGGAATCGGAAAACTCGTCTATTTCCCTGCGCATCTGCGTAAAAAAGGAATATCGCCATGGCACGTCGCAAGAAAGAAGAGGAATGGGAGAATCATGAACGTTGGCTGGTGTCTTATGCCGACTTCATTACCCTGCTCTTCGCCTTTTTTGTGGTGATGTATGCCATCTCCTCGGTGAACGAAGGCAAATACAGAGTCCTGTCGAGAACTTTGGTATCCGCCTTCAGTGGACACCCCTGGTCTCCAGTACCTATCCGCTCTGACGCGACCCCATCCCTCAGTGAAATGCCCATAAAGCTGCCTCCGCTGCCCAAAATCGCCAACATCGTCTCTGTGCCCCATGTGCAAAAAGGTCAGGTTTCTCCCAGAGCAAAAATGGCGCCGCAGACATCGCCCGACGTCGCCATGCGCGACATAGAAAAACAAATGGCATCCCTACTTAGTCCTCTGATTAAGCAGGGGAGTGTCGCGATTCACCGCAGCAACCTCGGTGTCGTCATTGATCTCAACGCCAAAATTCTGTTTCCCTCGGCACAGACGCAACTCAGCCCCAATGCCACCCACACCCTGGGGTCTATTGCACAGGTCTTGAGTCAGGTGCCTTATCAGATCCAGGTGGCCGGATTTACCAACGATCTACCCATCCGCACGACACAGTTTCCCTCTAACTGGGCTTTATCTGCGGCACGTGCGGTTTCCGTGGTGGAACTTTTCATCCAGCATGGTGTGGACCCACAGCATCTGGTCGCCGCGGGTTATGGCAAGTATCATCCCATTGCCTCTAATAACACGGCAAAAGGCCTGGTTATGAACCGGAGAGTAAGCATCGTAGTAGTCGCCCCGCAGAACCCCAGTAGGGCCGGGACCGATCCAATCATGGCAGGCGCTATTGATCAGCGTGGTTAGTGAGTTTTAAGGAACGATGAGAGCAATGACACCTAACGAGATCCGTAAATGGCAAAGACAGCAAAAGCACCTCAATCGCGTTATCACCATTGCTCTTATCCTATTGATTATAGTAGCGGCAGAAATATATCGGAGTCGCTCTGAACGGCGTGAAGAACATACACTAAGGACCCTTCCATCCAGCGTTTTTCTGAGTCTGCCGCACCCGGTCACAGAGACCACCACGACCATCTCAACAGCTTCGGCAACCATCGTCGAAACGAAGAAGATGCCATCTGTCATGCCCCAAGTCGTTGCCAGAGGATCTGTCCCCCCTTCGCAAAAAATTGCCACACGCAGCAGTCCGAACCCACCCCCGGCACCCACCCCTGTGCAAATAATTGCCGCTCCCGCTCAGACGAAGAGGTCCTCACCGACCACTCAAAAAACACCAGCGCCACCAGTTTCGACCCATGGTAACACCTGCAGCAGTGTCGGCTGGTATGTACAACTGGGCGCATTCGGGCGTGCAAGCATTGCTAAGAACCTCGCTGATCGAATCGAAAGCAAGGGCTTCAGCACTTGCGTTGGCACCTTGCCCCAGAACGCTCTTTACCGCGTTTTAGTAGGACCCGTACCCAATCGTCTAGCTGCCAACACCGTCACGCAGCGCATCGCCAACCTCACCAAACATCAAGGTTATCCCCAATACTGGTCACCAGTTCGCTGATGATTCAGGCGGTGGAGACCCCTTCAGCTTCCGCGCCTGCGTGTCGTTATTCTTCAGCAGGACGACAACTGCCCGCAGGGCTGTCTTGCTGGTATAGAGCTTGCTTATAAACCATCTATAGAGATTGGGGAGAATTCGCGCTGCAGATAACACGCTCGCAGCAACGGATCAGGGCGGCCTGCGACTCAAGGAGGAGAACAGGAGCATATGGGAATAGATCAGGTCGACAAAAGCATTCACATTCTCGTGGTGGACGATTTCTCCACCATGCGCAGGATTGTACGAAATCTATTGCGTGAACTAGGCTTCAGCAATTTTGATGAAGCTGAAGATGGGGTACAGGCGCTGCAAAAACTGCGTAGCCGCCCCTTCGATTTTGTCGTCTCCGACTGGAACATGCCCAACATGCAGGGCATCGACCTGCTCCGTGCCATTCGTTCAGACGCCCAACTCAAACACATACCGGTCCTTATGGTCACGGCTGAGGCAAAACGCGAGAACATCCTTGATGCGGCCCAGGCGGGGGTGAACGGCTATATTGTCAAACCCTTCACTGCCGAAACACTCAAGGAAAAACTCGACGCTGTTTTCAAACGTCTGCAAGCAGCCCAGGGAGGTCAGTCATGAGCGAGCATGTGTTAAACCCGGAGCGTCTGCTCAGCGAGGCCGAACTGCTCCTGCGTGAAGGCCTGAAACGTATCGCCAATACGGCAGAAGAAAATCTTTCGGGTGCGCAAAATCCACTGGAAGAAGCTCTGCGCCTCACCGAGGAGCAAACCATGGCCACGCTATCTGCCGTTGAGCGTGCCCAGGATGCCGTAAATGACATCCGTAGCGCCCACAACAGTTTTATCGACGAATCGCTCCTCCAGATCGACAGTGCCCTGCTCACCATTCTGACCAGCCAACAAGGGCAGGATCTTGCCGGTCAGCGGCTAAAAAAAGCCATCGCCCTTCTGCAAGCAGTCGAAGAGCGCATCCGTCTGACACTCGTCGAAATCGGGATGAAAACCAGCCCGTACTACGCGCCCCAAACGGATGATCTTGTGGATTCCAATCCCCACGTCAATCAAGACGAAGTAGACGCCCTGCTTTCAGAATTGGGAATTTAATCATGGATATGGAGATTTTGCAGGACTACCTTCCCGAAG
>JAKAVW010000161.1 GCA_021827445.1 Pseudomonadota bacterium | reverse complement strand
GTTGACGGGGGGGGGCGGGCATAGTTAGGCTGAGCCTGCACAGGATTGCGACGTCTGTTATTGTCGTATTGATCCTCATTGTTTCGGGTGTTGTGCTGTTTTGGTTCGTGGGTGGTCCCTACTACGTTTTAGAGAGGATTTTAGCTGCCCGCTTGCAGCAGCCAGTGCATCTCGCCACCAACCCGGAATGGCATTGGGGAAAACAGCAACTGCGGATCACGTTGGCGGGTCTGCGCGTCGGTCCGGCGGCCCACCCGCAGTTCAGTGCCAGTCGGCTCATGGTGGCGTTAGACTGGCGCCCCCTCCTGCACGGCCAGATAAAACTCCAGCAAATTGTGCTGGATGCGCCCGTATTTGACGGGCCATGGAAAGGCGGTGGTAGTGTCGGCGGAGCTGTTCTTTCCCTGCCGGTCAAGATGATAATTCGCGATGGCACGTTGCGCTGGCCGGATGTGGTGGGGCATATCCTGTCCCTGACGGCGGTGAATGGGCAGATGCTGGCGAAGGGCCTCAGTCAGTTGGCGGGTGACTGGCACTGGCGGGAAAAAGGCGGTCGCTGGCATTTTGCGGCCGAGATGGCGCCGACACCTGCGGTGTTCGCGCGGAATATTTCTTTGCAAGTGGGTACAACTATTGATCCGACGCTCCTGCAGGTGGCTATTCCAACGCTCCAAAGCGCAGTAAAGGACATGGTCGTGCCGACGCTGCGCGTCCGTTGGCAAGCGCGCGGGCACGGTCAGGCACAATTGCGCTTGCAGGCGTTACGTCTGAACATGGCGCAAAGCCAGCTTGCAGTGCAGGAAGGCGCGCTGATCGCGGGGAATGACCTAGCACTCCAAGTCCAAGCAGTGGACCTTAACTGGAAGGTGTTGCGGGGTCATCTGGCCTATCAGGTTACCATCCGGCGCTTGCCCCATCTGGCCACCCGCTGGGGGCTGCCCCTGCCGAAGTTGACCGACCCTAATGCTTTGCAACAATTGACGTCGACGGGCGCAGTCCAGTTAGATGGCCCCCATTTCCAGTGGGTTGTCACTCAGGGCGAGTTGGATGACAGTGCCTGGATGGGCAAAATATTCGGGACCTGGAGACCGCTGGCTATTCATGTCAATCTGAGCGTGGCGCAGTTCAATCTCGGTCATTATCTGCCTGCTCCCCGACCAGGCAAAGCGGCGCGGCTTCCCGCACTGCCGCAGCAATGGCCAGTCACTGGCAAAATCCACGTCACAAAGCTGCTTTGGGGTAAAATTAGCGCCCGCGATCTGGTTATTCGCAGCACAACCTCCAAGGCGCGGCCATGATCCCCATCGCGGAAATCCTGCTGGACTGGTATGCCCGCCACGGACGCCACGACCTGCCGTGGCGCCAGACCCGCGACCCCTATCGCCTCTGGCTTGCAGAAATCATGTTGCAGCAAACCCAGGTGGAGAGCGCCAAACCGTATTACGCCCGCTTTCTGCAAGCCTTGCCGAACTGGCAGGCATTGGCAGCGGCGCCGCAGGATCAGGTGCTTGCCCTGTGGAGCGGGCTCGGCTATTACGCCCGAGCCCGCAACGCCCAGCGCGCGGCGCAGGAGGTGGTCACGGGCTTCGGCGGCCACTTTCCCGATACCCTCGAAGTAGCCGTCACCCTGCCGGGGGTGGGCCGCAGTACGGCGGCGGCGGTGCTCGCCAGCGCCTATGGGCAAAGACAGGCCATCCTCGACGCCAATGCCCGGCGCGTGCTTATCCGTAGCCATGCCATAGAAGCTGATCCGAAGGTTACCGCGACTCAGCAATGGCTCTGGACCCTGGCCAGCGCTCTTACTCCTGAGAATGCCCATGGCTACAATCAGGCCATTCAGGACCTCGGTGCCATGATCTGCACCCCACGCCAGCCGCGCTGCCCGAATTGCCCTTTGGCTAGCCGTTGTATGGCCCATGCCCAAGGACGCAGTCATGCCCTGCCCGTGACGGCTAACAGTGCCCCAAAACCGCAGCGCTGTGCCTTTTTCCTCCTGGTCGCGGATATGGAAGGGCAGATATTGCTGGAAAAGCGACCGGATTCCGGCATCTGGGGCGGGCTCTGGTGCCTACCGCAGGCGGCGCCCGATGGCGGCGAATTTTCCATCCTTTGCAAGGATACCCTTCATCCGCTGGAAGACACCCCTGCCGTGCGGCAATTTTTGCAAGAGGCATGGTCGCGTCGTTTGAGGCTGGATCTCCAGTTGATGGCGCTGGAGGAAGAGCAGCAACATGTTTTTACCCACTTCCAGTTGCGTTTTCGCTGTGCGCATGCGCGCGTTTTGGACAACGCTGTTGCGGATTCAGCAGCCACTCTGCGCTGGTATCGCCCCGCAGACGCTCTGACACAAGGTTTGCCCGCGCCCATTCGACGGATTCTACGGGATATGGGCGGAGGTCGCTGATCCCCCATTTTTTGCTACGTGTGCCGCCCAGTTAAGCAGCCATGCCGTGCGGCTTATTCCTGAGCGGCGAGTTCAGGTAATATAGAATTACACAGCGTTATCCACCCCGGAATTATTGAGGAACTTCCGTTATGTCACGAATGGTACAGTGCGTAAAACTCGGCCACGAGGCCGAAGGTCTTGATCGTCCGCCTTATCCTGGCGCCCTTGGCGCGCGAATTTATCAAGAGGTCTCTAAGGAGGCCTGGCAGGGCTGGCTCAAACATCAGACCATGCTCATCAACGAATACCGTCTTTCTCCCATCGATCCCAAGTCGCGAACATTCCTGGAAAAACAGATGGATGCCTATTTCTTTGGCGATGGTGCCCAGGCACCTGAAGGCTACGTACCGCCTGCGCCTTAAATAACCTTAATGGATGCCTACAGGGTGCTTTCCGGAGCGCCCACAATCCGTGCAGACCTTGGCGTCGTCGCCGGACGACAGGCGCGAAGCGCGCCAGATCATATCGTTATTGCAAGACTGCCAAGTTCTGTCGCCTAAAGGTGACGCAGTAACCCCTCTCCTGTGTGTGCTATTCCCTGTTTTTACTCGGGTAATGGCGGTACATTGCTGCCTGTTGTCCCCGTATGCTGTTTGTTAACATTATGTATGTAAAAGTATTCTTTGTATAAAGAGGCCGACTATCCTGCACCCCAAAAAGCCAAGTGGCGGTTCCCTCCCCTGCTTGCAGGTCGGACATAAGCGACTCATCGACGCTCTCGCACGTGGAGGTGAAAATAATAAGTAATAAAAACATGTTGATAAATGTTGGCACGGCTCGTGCTTATACCTCTTCGCTGTCGAAAAACGGCACCGCCGAACGCGGAAACTGAAACCACTTTTTGAGGAGAGCTTACCAATGAAGAAGATTGTTGCCCTGACTGCTGCGCTGTCTTTCCTGACGGCCACTGCTGCTTTTGCCACCGAAGTCCCCGCCGCAAAGGCCCCGGAAAAGACCATGGAGCACAAAATGATGGAGAAGAAGGTTGAGCACAAGAAAATCGAGCATAGGAAGATCGAGAAAAAGGCTCCTGAGCACAAAATGATGGAGAAGAAGGCCAAGCCTGCGGCCTGAGGATTTATCAGGTTGCGCCTCTGCGGCTTGACCTGTTGAGTGCTGATTTCTAAACCCGGGGTGTAAACCCTGGGTTTTTTGATGTCTGCGATTTGCAGTGTTCAGCATTATCCCCGCTAAAATGCATAACGCAGAATCCCATATGACATGAGCCGCTGGCACGGCGCGTCGTCATCGGTCGCTGATTGGGGAAGAGCACATGCATAAGCAATGTAAACCGTATGTAAGTGCCATCCTGTCTGGATGGCTTGTTTAGTGATACTCACTTCAACTGGTTCTCATAAGGGCTAAGCGGCCTCCGTGTAGCTCCAAGGGTTTACTTTTATACCTGTTCGGTTGCACATGGGGCGGCAGCCCTTGCACTTTCCAGCCTACGAATCTACGCTGAGACTCTTTTTCTTCGTCGGAGCCTGCTGGCCTATGGCATTACGCCCCAGTTCCATTTCCAAGCTGGCCGTCATTGGTTTTGGTCTGGTCATTGTGCCGCTGGTGCTGGTCATTGTCAGTGTGACCATTTCTATTGCCCACTTTGCCGAGCAGGGGCAGGTGAGTATTTTGCGCGCGGTGGCTATGAGCGATGCCGCCAACCGGATGAATAACGCGGTGCGATCCATGGAGCGTTACGGGCTGCAATATACGGTGTTACAGGACCAGGCGTTGCTGGTGCTCTATGATCAGAGTTTTTCGGAGTACAAGAAATCCAGTGCCCGGTTTGCTGCTGCCGGGCCGTCTCCCGTTGATCGACGACGCCTTCAACGGCTGGCCGATCATCTGGCTCATGCCCGCCAGTTGTTGCCGCTGGTGTCGTTAGAGGGAAATCGCAGTGCACTGGAGAGTGACTTCAGTCGTGCCAGCGCTGAGGCGCAACACCTGCAAAGTGATGTTAATGAAGGCATCAGCACCGAGGTGGCCAAGCTGGGCACGCGGGCACTGGCGATCAAGCGTCTGACCATTGTAGAAGTGCTGCTGGTGTTGCCGCTCTCCATTGCCTTTGCGATTCTGTTTATCGTGCTGATCACCCGTCCCATCCGGCGTCTTGACCAGGCGGTTTCCGGTCTCGGTGATGGCGATCTGGAAACGCCCATCGCTGTGCAGGGACCGCGGGATATTGCCAGTCTGGGCGATCGTCTGGAGTGGTTGCGTAACCGGCTCAATGCATTGGAGGCGGCCAAGCTGCATTTCCTGCGGCAGCTTTCCCATGAGTTGAAGACGCCGCTGACAGCCATTCGTGAGGGTGCAGAACTGCTCCAGGAGGACCTGGGCCATGAACTGGGTGCCGACGAACAGCAGGAGATTGTGCATATCGTTCGCGACAACAGCCTGCGTCTGCAGCGACTGATTGAGGATCTCCTGCGTTTCAGCCTGGCCGAGGGACCAGTGGGTGCGGGTATGGTGCAGGATATCTCCCTGACAGCGGTTGTGGAGGATCTGCTGTTGAGCTATAAGCCCAGCCTGCGCAGCAAATCCCTGCATCTGGTCACGGAGCTGGCCGATGTGCAGGTGCGTGGTCATGAAGACCGTCTGCGGACTATTTGCGATAATTTGTTGTCAAATGGCGTGAAATTCTCGCCGCAAAACGCTACCATACGGATATATTTGCAGGTACAGGACGAACAAGCGGTCCTTGATGTTCAGGATGAGGGGCCGGGTGTGGCGCCCGAAGAGCGCGAAAAGATTTTCGATATTCTCTACCGGGGCGAGGCCTCGGATGCCGGGAAGATCGAGGGCAGCGGGTTGGGACTGGCCATCGCCAGAGAGTATGTACTGAGTTATGGGGGAAGTCTTGAATTGCTGGATAAAGAAACGCCAGGGGCCTGCTTCCGGTTGCGCCTGCCGATTACAGATCATACTGGTCCCCACGGTGCTCGCCGTGCTAACCCTGGCGGGTTGCGCGACGACACCATTGCCCATCTCTCCAAACACCGTGACGCTTAAGCCGGGTGAGCAGGTCATACAGGCCAGCACCTTGGCCGCCTTGCAGGCGCGTATTGGCGCATTGGAAAAAATCACTCCAGTGGCCGCGAGTTGTAGTTCCGAAAAGACGGAAGCCGCCAGCCTGAGCAAACAGCTTTCTGATGCCCGTGCGGGTGATCCGGGCTACCAGAAGCTGGAAGCCCGGGTGAATGATTTGCAAAACCGGCTCGCTCAGTCCCAGCAGCGCGAGATGGAGTTGCGCAAGAAGCTTAATGAACTGGTACAGATCGAAAAAAACGCGCGCTTACCGCAGGGGCACTAAACCAAATGGAAAAGGGCAGAATTTTGCTGGTAGATGATGACGCTGATCTCCTGCGTCTGCTGTCCCTGCGCATGAAAACGGCTGGCTATACCGTCAGTACTGCTGCCAGTGGGAACGAGGCGCTGTCGGTGCTGGCGATGGAGCATCCGTCTTTGGTCATCACCGATCTCAAAATGGACGAGATGGACGGGATGGCACTACTGGACGCCATCCGCCGCGACTACCCGACCTTGCCCGTCATCATCCTCACTGCCCATGGTTCCATTCCCGATGCTTTGCTGGCGGCGGATCAGGGTGTCTTTGCCTTCCTCACCAAGCCCTTTGATGGCAAGGATCTGATGGCGCAGGTGGAGCGCGCCTTCAACCTGACCGCGGCGGTTCTGCCCTCTTCGGGTAAGAAGGGCAGGGACTCCAGTTGGGATCGTATCCTGACCCGCAGCCCTAAAATGCAGACGGTGCTGGATCAGGCGCGTCTGGTAGCGGCATCTGATGCCAGTGTTTTTGTGCATGGTGCCAGCGGTACGGGTAAGGAGTTACTGGCGCAAGCCATTCATCAGGCCAGCCCGCGCCGCAATCAGGCCTTTATCGCACTCAACTGTGCGGCTTTTCCCGAACAACTCCTGGAATCAGAACTCTTCGGGCATAAAAAGGGCGCCTTTACCGGCGCTGCCAATAATCATCAGGGGTTGTTTCAGGCGGCGGAGGGCGGCACCCTTTTTCTCGATGAGATCGGCGATATGCCCCTCTCCTTACAGGTTAAGCTGCTACGTGCCTTGCAGGAACGGGTCATCCGCCCCGTTGGCGCCACCGAGAGCATTGCCGTGGATGTGCGGATCATCTCTGCGAGTCACCGGGATCTGGAGCAGGAGATGGCTGCCCGGCGTTTCCGGGATGATCTCTACTATCGCCTTTGCGTGGTGACTCTGGAGTTGCCTGCTCTGGCTGAGCGCCCCGAGGATATCCCGCTGCTGGCCGAGTTTTTTTTACGCGATACGGCGGCCAAGAATCGCAAGGATGTCCGTGGTATCGCGCCGGAGGCCATGGAGTTGCTGGTGGGAGCGCCCTGGCCGGGTAATGTCCGGCAACTGGCC
>JAKAVW010000160.1 GCA_021827445.1 Pseudomonadota bacterium | reverse complement strand
AAAGGATGCCCGGATGTCGGGGGAGCACTTTCGGCAATACTTTCCCCGCTGGGAGGAGTTCCAGCGCTACATCGACCCACGATTCTCGTCATCCTTCTGGCGACGCGTTACAAGGACATAAACATGCGCCATATACTGATCGTTGGAGCGACGTCCGCCATCGCCGAAGCCACGGCTCGGCGGTTTGCTCAAGAGGGCGACCGGCTCTATCTCGTCGCAAGGAATCCTGAGCGTCTGGCTGCAGTGGCCAGCGATCTCGAGACCCGTGGCGCCACCCAGGTGGAGACTATGGTGCTGGACGCCAACGACACGACCAAGCACTCGGAACTGATCACTCAGGCCGAAACCACGATGGGAGGACTAGACACCATCCTTGTCGCACACGGCACGCTCTCCGACCAAAAGGCTTGCGAGGCGTCATTCGATGAAACGCTGAAGGAGTTGCAAACGAACTGTCTCAGTGTCATCTCGCTGCTGACCCATGTGGCCAATCGTTTTGAAGAACAGAAACATGGCACCATTGTCGTCATATCTTCCGTTGCCGGGGATCGTGGTCGGCAGAGTAATTATGTCTACGGCACTGCCAAAGCCGCTGTCTCGACTTTTCTGCAAGGGTTGCGGAACCGTCTCTACCACTCCCATGTGCATGTCATTACCGTTAAACCGGGCTTTGTAGACACCCCCATGACGGCTGCTTTCAGCAAAGGACTGTTATGGGCATCGCCTGAAAAAATTGGCAAAGGGATCTACCGAAGTGTTAATCGCAATCTGGAAGTGGTCTACCTGCCTTGGTTTTGGTGGTTTATCATGGCCGGAATCAGGGCGATACCGGAAACGTTATTTAAGAAAACAAAACTGTAGCCACACGATAAAGAACAGGATGCATCATGACGCTTTGGAACCCGGAACAGTTCTCCCCAATGAAACGCGATAATAACCCCGCCCTACCTACCAAAGAAAAAGAGCATCTGCCCCCTGCGCGACATGCGCGCGCGTTATTGGCCGGAACTATAGTTGTAATACTTCTTCCGATGCTGTTGTTTTATTTTTTGTTGCAAACCGGCCTCACAAATATTCCCTATTGGGATGATTATGACTCGATTCTAGGTTTCATGATAAGATTTGTCGAGCAACCAGGAGTCATAGGGAAATTATTCTTAATACTGTTTACTCAACACAATGAGTACAAGATAATTTTTGGGAATGCACTGTTTGCGCTAGAGTATATGTTTCTTGGGCATATAAATATTGTATATTTGCAGGTTATAGGTAACCTTTTTGTAATTCTGCTGCTCTTTTCTCTTTATAAGCTATATTTTTACACTATCCCTAGAACATCTAACGCCTTAGTTTACTTTATACCCGTTCCATTCCTCATTTTTCAATTGCAGTATTGGAATACTGTTGACTGGGCAAGCCCGGCGTTACAAAATATCACAGTGTTACCGTTCGCCATACTTTCCTTATATTACCTAGACAAAAAAACTGGTTTTGGATTGGTCGCCTCCTGCCTTTATCTTACTCTTGCTGTCTTCTCTTCTGGAAATGGGTTATTCATTATTCCTTTGGGTTTTTTAATGATCGCTCAGAGCAAAGAATCAGGGAGAATGGTCCCGTGGTTATTAACCTCAGGCATGTTGATCGCTCTCTACTTTTATAAGTATAGTTTTGGGACGGGGAGAGGTTTATCGTTGGGATATTACCTTGATCACTTTGATATTAGGTACACTCTTTCGTTCCTTGGCACGGCCGCTAGTAGAAATAATTATCACATCACTATGATACTAGGCACTATATTCGTACTAATTTTTTTGATTATGATATTTTCTCGTTTCGATCGCAAAAATCCTCCGGTATTTTATGTGGTTTCCTTTGTGTTCATTACAGCATTGGTGGTTTCAACGATTAGATCGCAATATGGTGTTGCAGAAAGCCTATCATCGCGCTACAGGATTTACTCTGATGTCCTTTTAGCGCTTGCATACATTTTTATTATCAACCAGAAATGGCGCTCAAGAACGCTCATTTTTGTTGCTGGTTGCGCAATATCAATTCCTTTTTGTTTATATAATGACTATCTATTTTATCCACAAATAGTCTCGAGGCATAATCAACTTGTATATGGCATAAGCTCATGGCGGTTGACTGGCGTAGGACTAACCTATCCGTCAGAAGTTCGGGCCAACATGTTACTCAATAAATCCATAAAGTTTGGCATTTATAATCCACCGACCCCAAAGGAGTCGGTATTTGAGTGGCCAGTAATTCCCCAGAATAATATTCCGCTACCGCTGGATTCTGGCCAGACAGCCATAATTGGATTATCTATTCATGATCGGTTATCATCATCAAAAATACTCGTCCAATCAATTGGTATTTATCAAGGAAATTACGGAAACTCTGCTAACGGTAATATCAGGGTTTCCATCTGCTCCAGTATTGCATGCACGGGAGGTGCTCGTGCGCTTTCGCAGTCTGAAAACAACTCGCTTTTCTTTATTCCGCTAAAAAAACCTATCGATGTATTACCTGGAGAAAGACTACAAGTGACTATAATCCATCAGGGTGGTGATAAGCCTGTTGCTCTTTGGCTATGGCCTGCTAACCCCAGATATCCACAGGATATAAAAGGTCCGCAGGGGGCATTGCCCGGGAAAGCCATTCGTATCGCTTTGAAATGCCAACTTCAGGATCAAAAATGAATCAGGTAGGCAGTAAAAAACGGAAAATCATCCTCCCCGGTGGAGCTGGCCTCGTCGGCCAAAATCTCATACCCCGACTCAAGGCCAAAGGGTACACCAACATCGTGGTGCTCGATAAACATAGACATAATTTGGGTGTCTTGCAGCAGATGCACCCCGACATCACAGCGGAGTGGGCTGATCTCGCTGCACCGGGGCCTTGGTCCAAGCACTTTGAAGGGGTGGATACCGTGGTCATGCTGCAGGCGCAGATCGGGGCCAAAGAACGGGAAACCTACGTTCGCAACACCGTGACCTCCACCCGGCATGTGCTAGATGTGATAAAAAAGTACCAAGTGCCCTACATCGTCCACATCAGCTCTTCCGTCCTGGAATCCAAGGCAGATGACTATTATACCCAGACCAAGAAAGAGCAAGAGGATATGGTCGTGGCGAGCGGCGTGGACAATATCGTGTTGAGGCCGACGCTCATGTTTGGCTGGTTTGACCGCAAGCACCTAGGCTGGCTCTCCCGCTTCATGCGGCGAGTACCCATATTCCCTATCCCCGGTGATGGAAAGTATTTGCGGCAGCCGTTGTATGTGGGGGACTTCTGCGACATCATCGTGAGTTGCGTCGAGCAACGCCGGATCGGTGGCGTTTATCATATTACGGGCATGGAAGAGATTAACTATATCGATATCATCCGTACTATCCGCAAAGCCGTTGGGGCGAGGACTATGATCGTACACATTCCTTACTGGCTCTTTGCCGGCCTCCTGCGCACCTGGGCTGTCTTCGACAGCGACCCGCCGTTCACCACGTCCCAGCTCAAAGCCCTGGTGACCCCAGATGTGTTCGAGGTGATCGACTGGCCGGGGATTTTTGGCGTAAAAGCGACACCCTTTGCGACCGCCATCCGGGAAACCTTCCTCGACCCCACCTACAGCAAAATTGAGCTGGAGTTTTAGGCTATCCCATGGAAAAACCCAAAAACGTAGCGGTGATTGGTGCAGGCCCCATGGGGCTGGCCGTAGCTTATCAGGCCGCTAGGGATGGCCATCAGGTTACGGTCTTCGAAGCAGATGACCGTATCGGCGGGATGACCGCCGCCTTCGACTTTGATGGCCTGTCCATCGAGCGCTTCTATCATTTTATCTGCACATCGGACCATTCCTTGTTTGAACTTCTGGATGAACTGGGGATTCAGGATCGCTTGCGCTGGAAGGAAACCCGTATGGGTTACTACTATCGCGGTGTCGTGCATCCTTGGGGAAACCCCATCGCCTTACTCCAATTCCCTGGTCTTGGCGTAATTGGCAAGATTCGCTATGGGGTGCATGCTTTCTTGTCCACCAAACGCAAGGATTGGCGCCCACTGGATAAACTGGAGGCCACCCAATGGATCCGCAAATGGGTCGGTACGGAGGCATTTGATGTCCTCTGGCGCAGGTTGTTCGATCTCAAGTTCTATGATTACGCCAACACCCTATCCGCAGCCTGGATCTGGACGCGAATCAAGCGTGTCGGTACCTCCCGCTACAGCATGATGCGCGAGAAGCTCGGCTACCTGGATGGCGGTTCAGAAACCCTGTTGAGCGCCCTGCGTGTGGCCATCGAGCAGGCGGGGGGCAACATTCGACTGAACACCCCGGTCGAACGTGTCTTGCACGAGAACGGAAAGGTCACCGGGGTGCAGGTGGCGGGACGACCGGTATACTTCGACGCCGTCGTGAGCACCGTACCTGTGCCCTTCGTACCCAGGCTGATCCCCGACCTCCCAGAGTCCTTGCTCAATCAGTACCGTGCGCTCAAGAATATCGCCGTCGTCTGCGTGATCGTCAAAACCGCCAAGCCCATCACCCCGAACTTCTGGCTCAACGTCAATGATCCGCAAATGGATATTCCTGGTCTGGTGGAATTTACAAACTTGCGTGGACTGCCAGAGCACGTCACCTATGTGCCCTTCTATATGCCGGGAGAGCATTCGAAGTACCAGGATTCTGATGAAACCTTCATGGACAAGGTGCGCCACTATCTCCAAACCATCCATCCTGATCTGAAGGACGGAGACATCCTGGCCATGCACACCAACCGTTATCGCTACGCCCAACCCATCTGCGGTCCAGGTTATTTGGACACCCTGCCGCCGATCCAGCTACCCATAAAGGGTTTGTGTGTGGCGGATACTTCCTACTACTATCCCGAGGATCGTGGCGTATCTGAAAGTGTCCAGATGGGCCGCCATATCGCCCGGATGCTATAGGTACAGAGATATGCGCATTTTCTTTTCCCGCCAATTCATCGTGTTCATTCTGACGGGTGGATTCGCCGCAGCCGTGAATTTTTCTAGCCGTTTTTTTTATAATACCTTTGTGGATTTCCCTATGGCGGTCACCTTCGCGTATCTCACCGGCATGGTTACGGCTTTCGTTTTGGCTAAATTTTTTGTGTTTCAACAGGCGTCATACTCCACAGCTAAATCTGCCACCCTATTTGCCATTGTCAATATATTCGCATTCGCCCAAACTTGGGGCGTCAGCGTATTCTTAGCGTATCACCTGCTCCCGGTCATGGGTATTCATCAGTTCGACAAGGCGATCGCGTCTGCTGTAGGAATATCCATCCCAGTTTTCACCAGCTTCATTGCGCACAAGTACATCACTTTTCGGGAGGTGGCATCTTGAGTGCGAAAGACGGCGACGCAATTGCTGACGAGGTAGGGATCATGGGTGCGGGAAGCGGCATTGGCTGATTGCAAGGCCGCCAGAGCAGACGCGTCACGAAAGGTGTTGCTGAAGGCTGTGCCGCAGAGCTTCCCTCCGCCGGGCAAAATGCTGCTGCACGGTTTCGTCGTCCACACTAGGCCGGGGATCGTCGATACTGGCCTGCACTTGCGCACGAAACCAGGTGTCATAGGCAGCCGCCGCATGGGTCCGCTTCAGGGCATCGGTGCACCGGAAAAAATCGGGCCGCCGCGCGGTTTTCGGCAAGGCTGGATCGTAATCTTCCGCGTCCACCTCAAAACGTTCGATACCAATTTCCTTGAGATAGGTGGTCAGCGTTTCAAAACGCCGGAAGAGCCGCACCTGGCGACTGCGTTGCGCCGCTAGCGCCCGCTCCTGCGCGCCATACTTGACCAGCACGGCCCAACCGCCGCTTTGGCCGACGACTATAGTTTCGAGACATTACGATATAGTACGGACTCCGCTGTAAAAGGACGTGGCGCAGTAAGGCTCCGACCATCAACGAGGGATACAATAAGGCTCCCGCTCGAACAATGCGGGCCGCAGTGCGTCGCGCGGATGACACTTGCTTGCTCATTATTCATACGGCATATTACCGTATACGGAGATTTGCCGTATACTGGGAGGTGAGGTATGTCTGCTGTTGCCCGATTTGATTTAAAAATGGATGCAGAGGAAAAGGAAGTCGTCTCCCGCGCTGCGGCCTTAGTGGGCACCACGATGGCCGCATTCGTACGCACGGCGGCCAAAGAAAAGGCACGTACACTGCTGGATCGGGAGTCCCGCATCACGATGTCGGATCGGGATTTCCAGGCATTCACGATGGCGCTTGATGGAGCATTCACGCCCAATGCCGCGTTGCGAAACGCGATGGATCTCGCGCGCAAGGTTCGGCGTGCTTGAAGAGCAATGCCTCGATCCACGGCGCCATAACCGCCCAGCCTTCACCTCTGGCGTCGGCGAGTTGGACGAATACCTTCATCGCTTCGCCGTTCAACAAAGCAAGAAGGGCATTGCCGTGGTGCGTGTGCTGGTCGACACGGACATGCCAAAAACCATCCTGGGCTATTACAGTTTAAGCGCCGCTCAAATCGATGCGGTTCAAATGGATGCGCGTACACAGCAAAAATTGCCGCGTTATCCAGTGCCTTGCTTTCGTTTGGGACGTTTGGCTGTACATTCGACGCATCATGGTCTTGGACTGGGGCGACTCCTCATGGGATGTGTCGTTGCACGCTGTTTAGAGGCCCGCAAGCATGTGGCCGCGTATGCGCTTGTGGTCGATGCGCAGGGGGAGGAAGCCAAGGCGTTCTATGCGCATTATGGATTTACACCCTGCCAGGATAACCCGATGATCCTGTACCTACCGCTTGGCGCGAGCTGATACATGACTGAGAGGAGCGGTTTGGATCAAGCTGCGGTGTACATCATTCTGCTCAACTGGAACAGTGCCGCCGACACCCTCCG
>JAKAVW010000159.1 GCA_021827445.1 Pseudomonadota bacterium | reverse complement strand
ATCCACGAAGTCGTGCACCTGAACCGCCTCCGGTTCTCCCTGCGTCCGCCACTCCTGACCCGCATTTTTGTAGTTGCCGACCAACTCCTTTTTCTTGGTATCCACTGAAATCACGGGCTGTCCAGCATCCAGAGCCTGCTGCGTCTTCTCCTGAATATACTGGAATTGAGCATCCCGATCCGGATGATCCGTGCCTTCCAAAGTCTTTCGATTGTCTTGTAAGCTGTATCCCAACTCCTTGAGCAGAATACCCACGGAAACATGACTAATACGGTGCCCTTGTTCGCCCAGCTCACGGGCCAATTGTTTGAGACTCTTGCACGTCCAACGCAGGGGTGACTGGGGGTCGCCCCGTGCCGCAGGATCCACCAATCGCTCCAACGCGGCCAGTAAGTCTGGATCACGATCTACCAGTTTTTTGCGCCCACCACCGGGTCGACGAACCCGGCCTTTGGGGAGTATATTCTCCGGATCCTTGAGTTCCTTGAGACCCGCCAGGATGGAGCCCCGCGCTACTCCAGTCGCCTCACTCACTCGCTTGACGCCACCATGACCCAGCACCTTCGCCTCTATAGCTGCATGCAGTCGTCTCTGCCGCTCATCCAGTATCCCTTCGAGCGCTTGGTGTCGAGCGGCTATCAGTACGTCTGCTTCCATGCCGCAAGGCTATGCCTGCCGCATGAAAAGTGCAAGTTATTTACTAATGGCTCCTTACTTAAACTTCACGCAGGGTGACGGCTCAACCCGTTACTGGCTGAGGAGGTTACCCCGGAAAGTCAGTCGGATGGCGTCGTGATTGAGCGGTGCGCTGATGGCAGTTTCCCCGATACCTTAAGGACTATGGGGATCACAGGCACCACACGCTCGCAGGTGCAAATATATCACGACCCTTTACGCACGACATAACCACCCTCGAATTCCGCGATGGATATTCTGAGAAGGGCACGCCATACAGTACGGGCAACACTGGGTACAATCGTTGACCGATCGGCATCGTTGTCGCCAACGCTACCCTTGCCTTTGCCATCCTCCTCGCAGCTTGCTGCGGGGTATTTAATTTGACTAAATCCCTGTGACAGTAGTTATTATGCATATAATAATTACATAATTTACTTACTCAAAACTAGAACTGAACTCTGCAAATTCCTGCTTTATTTTCTTGATTTCTGGATCGACGTGCCTTATAAAGATCATATAAGATCATATATAAAGCATTTCGCAGCAGCATGACAGGTTCGGCTGCGGACCATCAGCCGGAGCTTTGGAGGGAGATGACATCTGCAACAGGAAGAAATCGGAGCGCTACGGTACCGGATTGGTGCATCATCTTTCTGTTCAGCACACCGGTGCGGAAACATATCGGTTCGGTAAGACGCATGCTGTCTCTTAATCGGTGCGTCTATTACACGGCCTTGAAATATTCATTATCTCTATATAAATTAAAGAGGAAAATAATGTCATGGTTACAAATCACAAGCTTAACAAGTTTCAATTGAGCCCGCTGGTCGGTGCAGTGGTGCTGGCTCTGTCCGCGCCGGTCGCGATGGCAGCTGCGCCTGCACCCGCGACATTACCAGGTGCTTTTTATACCAATCAGAGCACTGGAGTGACTTATGCCAGCAGCGTCACCAATGCCGCAAGCATAACCGTGCCCAGCGGAGCGACCGTTCTGCAATTCGGTGGATCATCGGCAAGCGTCACCAACAGTGTTGCCGCTGCTTCGGGGATCACGACAGCGGCCGGCTTTAATATTGGTTCTGCAGCTTCGCTTACCGTTTCCGGTCCTGCCAGTGGTAGTAGTGCAGTTCTGATCAATGATATTACCGCAAATCCCTCGCAAATATATGGCACATTAACCGCATCAGGAAGTGGCACCGCTGCACCCACCCTCTTCGTCGCAAACGCCAACGGTGTAGTTATCGGTGGCACTGCGGATATCACATTACCGAACGGTGGTGGCATTATCGGTGAAGCACAGAATCCGTCAACTTTTGTAGCCAATTCCGCGGTAGCTTCAGGCGCGGGTACGGGTGCAATAACTATTTTGCCTAACGCTAACGCAACCACCCCACAAGTCAGTGCGGGTGGATATGTGCTCGTTGCTGGTAACGGCAACATTAACATTAGTGATGGGTATATCACCTCTAATGGTACGGTGCCGACGGTAGATATCATCGCAGGCTACAATTTTTCCCAATCAGTCGGTCAACCGGTTACTGTTTCTAGCAATGCACCAACCGCAAGCGCCACGCTGGATCTGTCCAGTGCGCCCGGCGAAGGTACTTTTAGCCCAGTGGCCACGGTATATGCAGCAGGCAATGTCAATATTCTCGCAAATTCAACTGTGGACATGGCCAACACCACCTTTGCATCTCTCGCCGGCACCTTCACCAACGATGGTACCGCTACTTTGGGATCAAGCCTCTCTGCGGGCAGCATTCTCAACAACGGCGTTTTATCCTCTTCCACAAACGGCTTTAACCTGATCGCAACGGGTGCTGGTGGAAGCGTTGTCAATAACGGCGTGCTTAATGTTGTAAGTGCTGGTACTTTGTCTATAATGGCGAATAATGGTGGGACGGTAACCAATAACGGCTTCATCAACTTTTATGCGCCTAACACCACCAGTGGCGCCAGTTCGTTTAATAGCAGTGCTGGTGGGGTGAGTGATGCAACGCAAGCAAATCCAAATTATCTCAATGTTAGCGCCCAAAACGTCAATATGTTTGGTACAGTGAATCAAGCTACAGCCGCTGGAGCAACTCCGACCGCACTGTACCTGAACGCCACGGGTGGTATCAACGCACTATCAGGCGCATCCCTCGCTGCTTCAACCAACGGTGGCGTCTTAAACTTCGGGACTACCATAGTCAGCGTCAGCGACCAAGCCAACCCTGACCTCTTGCAAGGTGATGCGGTACGCATTTTGAGTGGACGTTTCGCTAATCGGAATATTTTCGATCAAGGCCATAACGGCACCCTGAATGTGGATGTAGGATCTGGTCCGGTGGGGAATTATGGCTATAATTTGAGCATCTTTCCTGGTGCGATTCTGCAAGCCTGGCATTTGAATGTGAATGGAACAGCGACCACTAACGGTTCCAACATCAACCTGGATGGCACTATTCAGAGCAATAATGCGGTCATTACTGCCGATAACCTTCATGCCACCAGCTTTATTGCCGGTGGCCCCAATGGGTCCAACGGGTTTAGGATCATGGCAAACAGCGCCCCTGGTACCACCCCTCCAACCGATGGCAGCTTGGAATTGAACGTCGCAGGTAACGTCAACAATCCAAATGGTGCCGCAGATGCCGGGCAACCAGTGAGTACATTTCAGTACAATTACGTACCGGTAACTGTGTTCGGAGGTAACGGAACCTCGTATATCAGCGTAAGGCCTACCAATACCGCCAACGCGCCCCAACTGATTAATTTGCTGGTGAATGGTAGTGCCATCCTCGGTAACTCGGGCGTGAGCAATGCCGGATCTCGGCTTGGATTGGGCGTCAGCATCGTGCCCTCCAGCAGTTATCCGAACAGCCATTTGGTGGTGTCGGCAACAGGTAATCTGACGTTCGGGCCGTCGATTAATTCCTACTGGGGTAGCAGTGCTAATCCGTATAATCCTGTTAATGCCCCTTACTACTGGCCCGGCCTGATGGTCTTCAGCAACATCACATCTGCGGCTGATCCGACGAGTGTGGGGTCAGGGAATATGACTCTGGCTGATTCCCTGTCCAACGTGATTCCGACCAACGTCAGCGGTAATGGTGGGATTTTCTTTGAGACCGGCATCTTGATTGGTGGCTTGAGTAGCACGAATTATGTGCTTACCAATACCAATAGCTGGATAAACTTCCCAGTAGGGACCGGCGTAGCTACCGTGTATGGTCTTGCAAATGCCAGCAACATGAACTTCTATGGCGCGACCGTGACCACGAACGCGAGCGCAGCGTCCTTGTTGACCACTCAGGTCCTACCTGGTAGCGACATCGTTGCGCGGTAATTAACAGCGACAAAAACTTCAAGGGGACCTAACTGGTCCCCTTGCTTGATGGTGCGCCCGACCGGGCGCACTTAAACTTGGAGGTGGAAGCCCTCTACTCGCCCGGCAACAGAAAGAGTGAGCCGAAGCAGCTTCGTTCAATCGTCTCCTGCCCCTGGATTCCCCTGGATTAAAGACGCCTTAATGAATTAAAATGGAATAAGAGGGTTTGGTCAAATCTCCGAACAGTGAGTGATGCCACATAAATTTTATCAACACAAGATTCAGGGTACCTCAACTATCCTGAAACGATGGAAGATTACTTCTCCCGCAGAAGGTCAAGCAGTGCCTTGGCTTGGATGATCGGGTAGTATACGGTTTACTATAATGGGGAAATCATGGAATCCGGTACCAAACCCGCACTGACAGCAGCGCAACTTGTTCAACAGGGGCTAGCACTGCACCAGAAAGGCCGAGTCCTGGAAGCCGAGCCTTTTTACCGGCAGGCCCTCTTGGTGGACGATAACGAACCCGATGCGCTGCACCTGTTGGGTGTGGTGTTCAGCCAGGGAGGAAATCAGAGCGAAGCGGAAACACTGGTACAGCGGGCACTGGTTCTGCAACCCCATAATACTGCGTATCATAATAGTCTCGGTCGTATTAGGCTCTTGCAGAGCCGCATGGAAGAAGGAGTGACCTCGCTGGAAGAGGCGATGCGTCTGGCACCCCAAAACCCGGAAGCGCATTTTAATCTAGGTGAGGCATTGCTGGCCCAGCATCATTCCGGCAAGGCGGAAGCCCGCTACCGACGCGCGCTGGAACTCAAGCCAACACACGCCAGTGCGGCCTTTGGTTTGGGTCGGGCGTTATGGGCGCAGGGCGATCAGCCGGGCGCACTGCCCTGGTTCCAGTTGGCCACGCTGCTCGATGCGGCGAATCCCACCTTCCTGAATCAGTTGGGCGTGGCTTACATGGTGCTGGGCCATCGCGAAGATGCCCTGGAAACCTTTGAGCGCCTGTTGTTGCTGATTTCCGAAAACCCGGATGTGCTGGTCAACATGGCGGTATTGGCCAATAGTGCGGGTCAACGGGAACAGTCGGTATCCTACTATGAACGCGCACTGGCACAACGTCCGTACCTATCGTCGGCTCTGGACGGCTACATTGAAGTGCGGCGTCAGATCTGTGCCTGGGACAATCTGGAGGCTCTGCAAGGTCGCGCTACAGACAATGTGCGCGCGCGCCTGGCCGCCGGTCAACCTGCAGGTATCCGCGCCTTTACGGTGTTGTATATGCCGCTCACCCCGGAAGAACAATTACAGGTGGCGAAGGATGAGTCCACGGCTATGGCCCAAGGTTTAGGGACTCCCTTGTGGGACGATAAAGCATGCCAGGAAGGACGCCTGCGCATTGGCTATCTCACCTCGGACGTTCGGAATCATCCGATCGGCCATCTGCTGGCAGAGATCTTTCAGCGGCACGACCGTAAGCACATGGAAGTCTTCGTTTACAGTACCGGCGTCGATGATGCCAGCTCCATTCGTCAAAAAGTGCTCTTGGGCGCCGAACATTTCCGCGAGGCACGCGGTATGACCAGTGCTGCACTGGCACAGATGATCGCTAATGATGGTATACAGATCCTGGTGGATCTCATGGGGCATACAGCGGATACGCGCATGAGCGTGCTAGCCCGTCGTCCGGCCCCCATCCAAATGCATTATCTGGGCTTTCCGGGGAGCACCGGGGCGGAGTTTGTGGACTACCTCGTCACGGATACTTACATTACGCCTCCCGAACGGCAGGACCTACTGACTGAGTCCCCTATTTATTTGCCGGTCTATCAGTTGAACGGGCATCGCTATATGCCAGAGGCGCCTGCGTATCGCAGAGCCGATTTTGGCATTGAGGAAGATGCCCTCCTCTACTACTGTTTTAATAATAACTACAAGATTTCCCCGGAAATCTATGATGTCTGGATGCGCATCCTGAAGCGGGTCCCGCAAGCCCGGCTGGTATTGCTTGCCACCTCTGAGACCGCATTGAAAAACCTGCAGCAAGAGGCGGAAAAGCGCGGTGTTGGTCCGCAACGCCTGATGTTTGCAGGCTACATGGAACAATCCCAGAATATCGCCCGGCAAAAATTGATGGATCTCTTTCTCGACACCCCGCTGTATAACGCGGGTGCGACGGCGACTGATGCGCTCTGGGCCGGGGTACCGATATTGACCGTCCAGGGGCAGACGTACATTTCCCGTGTGGCAGGCAGCCTGCTGACGAATGTCGGGCTTTCCGAGTTGATCATGCCGGATCTTGCGGCCTATGAAGAAAAAGCAGTAGCACTGGCAGAGGATAGGGAACTGCTGCTGCATTATCGTCACCGACTCGAAAACAACCGCACGTCCGCACTGCTATTCGACACGGAACAGCTCATGAACAAGCTGGAAGTCGCCTACCGGCGAGCGTGGGACCGTTTCGAGCGCGGGGAAGCCGCGGATGTCATTCATGTGGACTGATCGGCGAGTGCGGTGTTGCACTGGTGAGAACTAAGGTACCCTGAATCTTGCCTATCCGGTTTGTTGCCAATACCACCAATCTATGGCAGCCTCGGAGAGAAAACTAGGTGTAGGCCCGTTCTACGGGCAGCAAAACTGGCGCAAACAACGCAATCACGCACATTTCCGCTCGGTTGGCGAGAATTGACTTCACCAAAGGTTGTGAATGGCAACAAACCGGATAGGCAAACCCTGAATCTTGTGGACAGTGGTCGCAAGCGTCAAAAAACCCGAGTTGACCGTATTCCCCGGGAGGGGTCCAAAATGAGCGAGACCCTGCTGGTCGTCGGCGGCGCGGGCTACATCGGCTCGCACATGGTCAAGATGCTGGCCTTGGCGGGTCATTCTGTGGTGGTGCTGGACAATCTCAGCACCGGGTTTGCTGATGCCGCACGTTACGGCAGGGTCTCGCTCAT
>JAKAVW010000158.1 GCA_021827445.1 Pseudomonadota bacterium | reverse complement strand
GATCTGCCTCTCCATCTGTTATGACCTGCGTTTTCCGGAGTTGTACCGCAGTTACGCAGGGGCTGAACTACTGGTCGTCCCCAGCGCCTTTACCCAGCAGACGGGTGCCGCGCACTGGGAGTGTCTGCTGCGGGCGCGTGCCATCGAGAACCAGGCCTACGTGCTTGCCGCTGATCAGGGTGGTTTACACCAGAACGGCCGCCAGACCTTTGGCGGTAGTATGATTGTTGATCCCTGGGGTCAGGTGCTGGCCCGCATGGACCAGGGCGAAGGGGTCGCGCTGGCCCAGGTTGACATGGAATTTTTGCAGCGCTGTCGCAGTAATCTGCCCGCCCTGCAGCATCGCCGCCAGTTATTTTGTGGTGCTTACCAGGCGATATAGGCGTAACCCTTCTGTTGCAGGGTGATGAGGTCCACCGCGCCGCTGAACACCGGCTTCGCCTCAGAAATCAGGTCCGCATTGTCAATATGAATGGTCTTCATGGTTTGCTCGCAGGCATTAAAGACCACACCATACATGGACAAGCTTTGTACTTGTTCCACAATGAATTTCTCGTAGTGTTGTTGGTTCTTCTCCGCTTTGACCAGTAACCAGATACCGGGTCCGAAACAGTCGATGACGATGTCCGCATCGTTATTGAAATGCTGCAGGACCATTGCCGCACTGTGCAGAATATCTAAAATATAGGCTCCATCAGATTTGTTGAGTTGATAGACTACCTTGTTCTTGGTGGGCTCCATCATCCCCCCGGCCTTGCTCTGACTGGCGACGGCCAGAGCACCGACTCCGGCTGCGAGTCCCCCCATGAAGTGGCGGCGGGAATGGTTTTTGGCTTGAGCCATGCTATCCTCCTGAGCTTTACGAGTTGCGATAATCACCCTAAGACTAGCAAAACTTGCGCCGACGTGAATTCGGCAGATGAGGAGCGTATGTGTGAATGTTGAGCCGGTATTCTTCAGAGGTCGTGCATGAAGCAATTTAACGGTGCATTTTTCCGTGACCTGTGGCGGATGATCAAACCCTATTGGTGGCACTCTGAGGAGCGTTGGATGGCTCGCGGGGTGTTTGCCTTCATTATCCTGCTCAACCTGTTCATGGTCTTTATTTCCTACCGTATTACCGAGTGGTATGCGGTGTTCTGGAATGCCTTGCAGCGCTTTGCGGTGAATGCCGCCTGGCACCAGATGCTGATTTTTCTCGGACTGGCCACGCTGTACATTGTCGCCGCAGTGTCCCAGACCTTTTTTACCCAGATGCTGGAGATCCGCTGGCGGCGTTGGCTGACAAAGCATTATCTGGATGCCTGGCTGGCTAAAAATACTTTTTATCACATGCAGATACTGGGTGACGGCACCGACAACCCGGATCAGCGTATCAGCGAGGATCTGGCCAGTTTCACCGGGCAGACGCTGAATATTGTGATAGGTCTGCTCAGTTCTGTCACGACCCTCGCCGCCTTTGTGTTCATGCTCTGGGAATTGTCGGCCATGATTACCATTTCCTGGCAGGGCAATCTTTACACAATCCCCGGCTATCTGGTTTGGGCGGCGCTCATTTATTCCATATTCGGCACCATTCTGGCCGCGCTTATCGGGCGGCCGCTCATCAATCTGAACTTCAACCAGGAGCGCTTTCAGGCAGATTTCCGTTTCAGTATGATGCGTCTGCGTGAAAACAGTGAGAGTGTCGCGCTGTATGGCGGCGAGACCGAGGAGCGCCATCATTTCTTGCAGCGATTCGCCAATGTATATGCTAACTATTGGCGGATTATCTGGCGGTCCATGCGCCTGAACTGGTGGGTATCGGGGTATGGTCAGGTCGCCATTATTTTTCCAATCCTGGTGAGTTTGCCAGCCTATTTTGTGAATAAGGCGATCGGCATCGGCGGGCTACAGCAGATTGCTGCGGCTTTTGGTCAGGTGCAAGGCGCGTTGTCCTTCATCGTCAGCAGTTACGGCAGCCTCGCCAACTGGCATGCGGTGGTCGATCGCCTGCGTTTTTTTGAGCAGTCTATGGATGAAGTACGGGTCATCCGTGAAACCCATTACCAGATTGAGCGCAAGGATGGTCCGCGACTGCTCGTGAAAGATCTCAATGTGCGCCTGCCCGATGGCCGGGAATTGATTCATCATTTGGATATGGATGTGCAGCGTGGGGAGCGTTTGCTGATCATGGGCCCATCTGGTGGTGGGAAAAGCACGCTGGTACGTGCTTTGGCGGGTATTTGGCCCTTTGGCGAGGGGGTCGTGCAAATGCCCCAGGGCGACCGTCCGCTCTTCCTGCCGCAGAAGCCCTATCTGCCCTTGGGCACTTTGCGTGATGTGCTGGTGTACCCCTTTGGGATGCCGGGGTTCAGCGATGCCCGGCTGCGACAAGTGCTCCATCTGGTCGGTATGGATGCACTGGCCGACAAGTTGGAGGATGCCCGTTTGTGGTCCCATGTCTTGTCTTTGGGTGAACAGCAGCGTCTGGCCTTTGCCCGCATTCTGTTGCAGAAGCCCCAATGGGTATTTTTGGACGAAGCCAGTTCCGCACTGGATGAACCGGCAGAGGATGCGCTTTACCATATGCTCGTTGAGGCGCTGCCAGAAACCGCCATCATCAGTGTGGGCCACCGTTCCAGTCTGTTGCAGCATCATCGGTATTGCTTGCGTCTGCAAGACGGCGGGCGTTGGCACCTGGAGACCGTTGTCCATCCCGTCCCTGGAGGACAACAGTCGGCACCGGTCTGATGATGACAGACGGGAAGAATACCCTCTGTTTTATTCCCATCCATCGTAATGAGTTGAAAAGGAGACCCAATATGGCTATGACCGCAAAAGATTTGCCGGCTGGTGGGGCAATGCCCGAATTCTGTCTGCCCATCGGTGGCCAGACAGGACAATGGTGCAGCACGCAGGTACGGGGCAAGCCTTTGCTGGTGCTTTTTATCTGTAATCACTGTCCCTATGTAATCCATATCAGTAAGCGTTTAGGCGAATTGGCGACGCAATGGCAGCAGCAGGGTGTGCAGGTGGTGGGTATCAACAGCAACGATGTAGTGGCCTATCCTGAAGATGCCCCGGAAAAAATGCCCGCAGAGGCCTGGCGCGCTGGATATTCCTTCCCCTATCTGTTTGATGAAGAGCAAAGTGTGGCCAAGGCTTTTAATGCGGTGTGTACGCCTGATATTTTCCTTTTTGATGGGGCGGGCGAGCTGTTTTATCACGGCCAGTTTGATGCGAGTCGTCCCAAGAATAGCCTGCCGGTGACGGGTGAAGATTTGGCGGCAGCGGTCGTGGCGGTGTTGACGGGTGCCGAGCCGCCAGCCAAAGTGCTGCCCAGCATTGGTTGCAGTATCAAATGGCGACCGGGTAACGAGCCGGAGGACTGGGCATGAGTGCGCAGAATCTTTGTGCTGTAGTGACCGGTGCCTCTTCCGGCATCGGGGCGGCTGCGGCGCGCCTGCTGGCAGCACAGGGATACCGGGTGATTCTTGGTGCTCGGCGGTTGGAGCGTTTGCAGGTGCTGGCGACTGAGTTGGGAGGGGAAGCTATTCTTCTGGACGTAACCGATGCGGCCAGTGTGGCTGCATTTGCGGCTCAGCTACCGCTTGGGATCGATGTGCTGGTCAATAATGCGGGTGGTGCGCTGGGGCTGGAATCCCTTGCGAACTTAAATGAGGCCCACTGGCAGGATATGTGGCAAAGTAATGTCCTCGGCCTTGCGCGCATGACTAAAGCGCTTTATCCCAATCTATTGAAAGCGTCTTCCGGGATTGGTCATGTGGTGAATATCGGCAGTGTTGCCGCCCACGAAACCTATGTTGGCGGGGGAGGTTATACGGCCTGCAAACATGCGGTAAGGGCGATCACGGAGACTATGCGTGCGGAATGGCTGGGCCAGCCTCTGCGGGTGACGGAGATTGATCCTGGTTTGGTGGAGACGGAATTTAGTCTCGTACGTTTCGACGGTGATGCAGAGCGGGCCGCCAGCGTCTATGTCGGCATGGAGCCTCTGGTAGCTGCAGATATTGCTGACGCTATCCTGTGGGCGGTAACGCGGCCTGCCCATGTGAATATTGACGAGATTATCATTAAGCCCCGGGATCAGGCACGGGTAGGAATGGTGCATCGGCGTTGATGCCGGTTTACTACGGATGGAAGAGCCACATTGACCTCTCAAGAAGAAAAACTACGCATTGGTCAGGTGCTGCTGCAGCGGGGGTTTATCTCCCCTGAGCAGCTCGACCGTGCTATTGCGCGACAGACTGTTGGAGGAGAGCGTTTAGGTAAACTGCTCATCGCTGACGGTTTGGTGAATGAACAAGATCTGGTCTTCAGTCTCAGTTATCAGGCACGCCTGCGACACGAGGATCGGCGCGCTAAAAGTGCACGAATGCTAGCGGGGTCGACGGAAAAATTGCGCGCTGATCTGGAGAAGCAGGCGTTAGACCTACTCAAAGAATGGCAGCAGCGGGTGCCGCGGATACCCGATCGCGAAGGCGGCGGGGAGCGAAAACGGCGCGAGGCTGCATTACGTCAGTCCATGGATTTCCCGCGTGCGCTTACTGTAGCCCAGGAGGCTATTGAATCAGCTAAACGCAAAGGTGATCCTGGTCGTATCCGACGCTTGCTCAGCGTATTGCAGCAAGTGGAAAAGGACTTTATCGCTTTTCGCCAGGCCATCGCTGGCGCGTCACTTCATCCGGTGCAGGAGTGGGTAGCGCGCTGGCAGGCTTTGCAGGAATTGGGTAAAGACGTGCAGAAGGCGGCAGTTTAACCGGTTCAGTGACGATCAGTGAAAAATGGCGTGCAATAAACCAGTGGCCGCCTGTTGCTTTTTTGCGACAAAATGGATGAGTTTATGGTTCTGACGCTGCCGACGTAGACGCAGCAGGCGCTTTTGCAATTCACGTTTGATGCGCTGCCGCTCGTGGCCCGCCATGAATGATGCGTAGCTAGGGAAGCTGCGCACCCGGCGTAGGGCGGCCAGAAGATTCGCGGTGCTGTCCATGTCAGTCTCCATTGCTCTGCTCTGATATAAATATAAGGACTCACAGCAATAGTCGTGCCAAAAAAATAGGTCATTAGAATCGGGAAGCTGGTGTTTTCGGGTGGGTCAGTTGGAAAAAAACTGTCACATTTGAACGACAATACTTCGTCGCAGCGAAGCCGCAGTGGGAATTCAGCTATTAGCAGGGCTACTTTGGTCTTCGTCGCAAAAAGCCCCCAGGTCCCGTCGTCGTTTTACATCAATGGCGCCGGAACGCGTCCAGGACCAGCATCACGGCACCGATGGAGATGGCGCTGTCAGCGATGTTGAAGTAGGGCCAGTAGAGGCTGCCCCAGTGGGCGCCAATAAAATCGACCACATAGCCGAGGCGGATACGGTCAATCAGGTTGCCGACCGCACCGCCGAGAATCAGCGCAAGGGATATGGCGGTCCAGGTGGAGCCGGGCTTGAGCCGTCGCAGGATGGCGACGATAACCACCACCACCAGCAGGGCGATGCCGATGAGCAGCCAGCGTTGCCAGCCGCCAGCCCCCGCCAGGAAGCTGAAAGCGGCGCCGGTATTGTGGATCAGGCGGAAATTGAGCAGGCCCGGAATGATGATAATACCTTGTCCCACCCGCCAGATGTGGCTCAGCCAGAGCTTGACGCCCTGATCCAGCAGGATGACCCCGAGCGATAACCATAAATAACGCAGCATCAGCAGAACTCCCGTATTTCGCCGGGTAAGGTGAGGTTTTCGACACAGCGGTCGCAAATATCCGGATACTCGGGATGACGACCCATGTCCGGGCGACGATGCCAGCAGCGCGCGCACTTTTGGGCATCACTGGGCCGGACTTGAATGGCGATGCCGGGGATGATATCGCTGCATCCTTCCGGGCGTTCTCCATAGGGGTGCAGGGCGCACGCGGAACTCAGCAGGAAAAAGCGCAGTTCCTCGCCGAGGGTCACGAGAAACTCATGCCAGTCGCTGTTGGCGTAAAGGGCGATTTCGGCATCCAGGCCGGAGCCAATCTTTTTTTCCTGACGCAAGGGTTCCAGAGTGGCATTGGCGGCGTCCCGCAACCGACTGAGCCGCTCCCAACGTGCATCCAGTGCTTCACTATCAGCAGGTAGTGCAATTTTCGGATATCGCGCAAAAAACACGCTGGGGGACGGGCGATTGCCCATCTCGTTCCAGATTTCTTCAGCGGTGAAGCTCAGGATGGGGGCCATCCACACCACCATGGCTTCGAGCATCTGCCAGAGTACCGTCTGCGCCGAGCGCCGCGCCCGCGCGGCGGCGGGAGTGGTGTAGAGGCGATCTTTGAGCACATCCAGATAGAGCCCGCCCAGATCCACTGAGCAGAAGTGATGCAGACGCTGCTGGACGCGGAGGAATTGATACTCGCTATAGGCAGCGCGAATTTCCTCCTGCAGGAGCGCGGTACGGGCCAGCATCCAGCGGTCCATTTCCAGCAGCTCCGCCGTGGGCAGGGCGTCCGTGGCCGGATTAAAGTCGTGGGTGTTGCCCAGCATATAGCGGGCCGTATTACGGATGCGCCGGTAGCTGTCGCCCAGTTGCTTGAGGATGGTGTCGGAGATGGGGATCTCGCTGCGGTAGTCCTCCGAGGCCACCCAGAGCCGCAGGATGTCCGCGCCGTAGCGGTCGATGATCGCCTGCGGGGCAATGACGTTGCCCACGGACTTGCTCATCTTCCGGCCTTCGCCATCGACGGTGAAGCCGTGGGTCAGCACCGCCTTGTAGGGTGCCCGCCCGCGGCTGGCGACAGACTCCAGCAGGGAAGACTGGAACCAGCCGCGATGCTGATCGGAGCCTTCCAGATAAAGATCGGCCGGGCTGTGCAGTTCGGGACGTTGCTCCAGTACAAAGGCGTGGGTGCAGCCGGAGTCGAACCAGACGTCGAGAATATCCGTGACCTTGTGGAAGTGATCGTGGCCGCAGCCGCTGCAGCGGGCATCCGCAGGCAGAAAATCGCTGTCC
>JAKAVW010000157.1 GCA_021827445.1 Pseudomonadota bacterium | reverse complement strand
GGCCGCGTTTCTTTTGAGAAAAGTCGCGATCTTTCAGGACCAGCTCGGCGGCGTGGCTGCTCAGGCGCTCATCCACCCAATGGATAGGCAAGGAGAAGCGGCGCTGCAAACTTTCCGCGAATTTGCGTACCCGGCCCACCATGAAGCCCTCGCTGCCATCCATGTGCAGAGGCAGGCCCAGAACCAGCGCGCGAGGCTGCCATTCTTTGAGGATACGCGCGAAGCCATCCCAGTCCGGACCACTCTCGCCATTGCGCAGGGTGGCGACCCCTTGCGGCGCCAACCCCGACTCCCCCAAAACCGCAATCCCGATCCGGCGCTCACCGAAGTCTATCCCGAGCAGCGGTCCGCTCCGCTCAGGCATGACCCGCCGCACCACTGAGCAGCCGCATATCCACACCCAGCAAGCGCGCCGCGGCCTGCCAGCGCTCACTGGCGGGCAGGTCGAAAATTACCGCCATATCCAAGGGTCCGTGTAACCAGGCGTTATCCTGCAGTTCCGCTTCCAGTTGCTGCGCGCCCCAGCCGACATAGCCCAGGGTCAGCAGGTAACGCTGCGGCTCTTCGTGCTGGGCAATAGCCTGCAGAATATCCGGCGAACTGGTCAGCGCCAGATCGTCATTAATCTCCAGGCTGGAAAACCATTCGCCACGCGGCGAGTGAAGTATAAATCCGTGCTGGGGCTGTACTGGCCCGCCCCAGTACACCGGGCGATGGATCATTTCTTCAGAGGGCTGAATGTCCACCGCACGCAGGGCGTCGGACATATTGATGTCCACCAGCCGGTTGATAACCACACCCATAGCGCCCTCGGCATTATGCTCGCACACCACAATCACGGTGCGATCAAAAACGCCGTCGTGCAGCGCAGGCATGGCGATGAGCAGATGATTTTTGAGAGAAGAGAAGGTCATAGGCCCTATGATACGTGTTTTAATCAGCAAACGCAGGTGCCAGTGACCAAATGCACGGACGTGGCGTCATTATCGTCCCCGCTCCAGACGTTGCCAGAGCAGATCCGCGGCATCCACCCCGCAGAAGCGCTTGATTTCCCGTGCCCCGGTGGGGCTGGTGACATTGATCTCCGTCACATATCCGCCAATCACATCCAGACCGACAAAAAGCAGACCCGCAGCCCGCAAGGCAGGGCCGATCGCCGCACAGATTTCCTGGTCGCGGTCTGTAAGCTCTGCCGCAACGGCCTGTGCTCCGGCCACCAGATTACCGCGAAAATCCGAGGCCGAAGGCACCCGCAGCATAGCACCCAACACGGGCACGCCATCCACCAGGAGGATGCGCTTGTCGCCCTCGCGGATGGCAGGCAGATAGCGCTGCGCCATCACATAATGCTGGCCCCAGCCTGTCACCGTCTCCAGAATGCTGCCGACATTGCGATCCTGCAGGTGCAAATAAAACACCCCTTCGCCGCCCCGCGCCGAGAGCGGCTTGACGACAATCTCGCCATGCTCGACGAGAAAGGCTCGTAAATCCCCAAGATCGCGGCTGACCAGCAAGGGCGGCAGAAAATCCGGGAAATGCAGGGCATAAAGTTTTTCGTTGGCATTGCGCAGGCTGATTGGATCGTTAACCACCCAGGTACCCGCGTGCTCCAGCAAATAGCAGGCAGTAAGATACTCCAGGCCAACGGGTGGGTCCTTACGCATCAGCACCACATTCATGTCGGCAAGAGGACGTTCTTCCAGTTCACCCAGCGTGTAGTAGTCTTCCACACCATCGCGCACGACAATGACACGTAATCGCCCCCAGGAACACCCATCACGCAGAAACAAGTCGGACAGGGTAAACACCCAGCACTGGTGCCCGCGTGCCTGCGCCGCGAGGAGCATGGCGAAGGTCGTATCTTTAGCCGGATTGATCCCGGCGACAGGGTCCATAAGTATAGCGGCCTTGAGCGCGCTCATTGGCCGGCCTTCTGCGCATCTTGTATCCGCCAGTCCGCCATCTCCCGGGCTGCGGCTACCAATGCCAGGCGCGCAATGACGCCATAGGCATAGTAACGGTTTACCGGTGCATCGGGTGGTGATTTCCGGCAAGGCAGCACGCAGGTCTGACCAAAAGCCATAGACTCAAAGTGCGCGCCCGGCGCATTCAGATTCTCATCACGCCCGCGGTCGGTATGTACCCGGTAGAAGCCACCCAGTACCTGCTGGCCGACCATATAGACGACAGGTTCGGCCACGGCTTCCTGCGCCGTCTGCTCGAAGGTATATACGCCCTCCTGAATAAAAACATCACTCACCGGCAGCCCCTCTTTACTCTTGGCCATGCGGGTGCGTTCCTTGCGATTGAGGTCCAGGAACTCCTCACCCGAGTAGGCCGTCATAATGCCCATGCCATAAGTACCGGCATCGGCTTTGACGATGACGAAGGGCCGCTGGCGGATGCCATAGTGGGCATAGCGCGCGCGAGTGAGATCCAGCACGGCATCAACATTGGCGACCAGACACTCGCGCCCTTCGGAGCGCATAAAATCAATGCCCTGACAGCGGCGGAAAAGGGGATCAATCAGCCAGGGATCAATGTCGATCACCTCCGCCAACTCCTGCGCGGCAGCACGATAATGGGCGAAATGCTGGGATTTGCGCCGATTACGCCAGCCTGCCGCGAGAGGGGGTAGAATAGGCTGTTCCAGATGTTCCAGTATTTCAGGCACACCACCTGACAGGTCATTATTCAGCAAAATCAGTTGTGCATCGAAACCCACCGTCGTCAAACGCCCATCGACCCGCTGCAACGGTTCAAGAAGGAGCAGGTTACCCGAAGGCAGATCATAAGCCGTGCGCTCGTCCACAATCAGTGAGCCTACCCGCACTTCCAGACCGGAGAGTTCCAGCAACTCGCGCAACCGTGCCACATTCTCCAGATAAAAGAGGTTACGGGTGTGGTTTTCGGGTATTAGCAGCACCCGTTCCAGACCCGGATGATACTGATTCAGATAATGCTGAATAGCCGAAACATAGAGCGACGAAAACTCCGGATTGAGGTTATTAAATCCCGCCGAGAACAGGTTGGTGTCCACTGGCGCCAGCTTGAAACCTGCATTGCGCAGGTCTACAGAGGCATAGAACGGCGGGGGCGTCCGCTGAAATTGCCCTCGAAACCAACGCTCAATAGCCGATTGCTCGGCGATCAGGTGACGCTCGATCTCCAGCAGGGCCTCTACTCGATCCGTGGCCAGGAAGGGAATATCCTGTAAAACTTCTGTCATACGTTTTTCCTAAGACCGTTGTACCACAGGAATATAGCCTTGGCCCTGTTCCCCTGTATACACCTGTGTAGGCCGGAAAATCCGGTTGTCCGCCAGTTGCTCCCGCCAGTGCGCCAACCAGCCCGCAGAACGCGCCATGGCAAAGATGGGCGTAAAAAGGTCCGCCTTGATACCCATCTCGTGATACAGCACGCCCGAATAGAAATCCACATTGGCATGGATGCCCTTGGGGCCGAGTCGCTCCGTAGCCTGGCGTTCCACTTCTATGGCAATTTCAAAAAGGCGGCTGTGGCGCAGATGACCGTGACTGGCCAGATTCTCCATCATCTCTTTGAGAATCGCCGCGCGCGGATCGCGGGTCTTATAGATACGATGCCCGAAGCCCCAGATCTTGCCCTTGTTAGCCATTCTCTCATCGAGATAAGCGCCTACCCGCTGGACGGAACCGATTTCTTCCAGCATTTCCACTACCTTCTGATTGGCGCCGCCGTGCAACGGACCAGCCAGCGTCCCAATCGCCCCTCCGATAACATGGTAGGGGTTGGTGAGGGTGGAGCCGGTCACCAGCACGGAGAAGGTGCTGGCATTGATGGTGTGCTCGGCGTGTAGAATCAGGCAGGAGTCGAGGATTTTGGCAAGTGCCGGATCCGGCTCCCGGCCCGAGATCATATACAGAAAGTTAGCAGCATGACTGAGGTCTGGGCGTGGTGGAATGGGGTCATTGCCAAAGCGCATCTGCTCCCACATGGCCACAATAGTCGGCATGCGGGCAATAATCCGCATCGCCATGGCATCCAGATGGGGCGTATTTTCGCGCTCGGCGTCGGAGAGTTCCTGTTGCGGGTAGAACATGCCCAGACTGGCTACGGCACAGTGCAGCATATCCATGGGATGCCCGGTCACCGGCATAAATTTCATGATTTCCCGGACATTGTATTTGACCTGGCGATGCGTGCGCAGCCCGCGATCAAACTCTCCCAGATCGGCGGCGCTCGGCAGGGCGCCGTCCAGCAGCAAGAGCGCGACTTCCTCAAAGCTGCTGTGCGCCACCAGATCCGCAATGGCAAAACCACGATAACTCAGTAAACCAGCAGCACCATCAATGTTGGAAATGCTGGAGTGGGTTGCAGCCACGCCCTCCAGACCTGGCGCAAAGTTCGGTTCCGCCATACAGCACTCCTTTTATCATTCGGATGATCATGGCCGTCGGGCGACCATCATCATAACCTGCCCGTAAAATAAAAGGGAGGCCATCAGCCTCCCCTTGGGGGCACTTCAGTACCATCCGGCAATCAAGCCGAGAAAGAAGACCCACAACCACAGGTGGTTGTCGCGTTGGGGTTCTTGATGACGAACTGCGCACCTTCCAGCCCCTCGCTGTAGTCGATCTCTGCACCTACCAGATACTGATAGCTCATGGGATCGATCAGCAGGCTCACGCCAAACTGATGCACTTCCGTATCGCCTTCATTCATATTCTCATCGAAGGTAAAACCGTACTGAAAACCGGAACAGCCACCACCCGTCACAAAGACGCGCAGCTTCAGGTCTTCAGAGCCCTCTTCTTCGATCAGCGAGGCAATCTTGTCCGCTGCATTTTGCGTCAGGGTCATAACCGGGGGAATAGAATCCAGATTGGTCATTGTTTCTGTTGCTGTGCTCATTATGCATCGCTCCATGCGCCGCAGCGCTTTATTCAGTGGATACCCGAGTATTTTGCTCGCTTTTACGCGCAGCCGTCAAGCCGCGCCATGGACCGCGTTAACACTCACTCTATGCCGGAATGTCCGGGGGCAAAGTATACTGCCGCAATACGCGCGCCGATCAGTACCGCCAGCAGCGCCGCTGTCGCAAACAAATCCAACGGACCCATACGGTGGGCGTAAAGCCCGATGAACAGTTCGCGCAACACGAAAACAATAGCCACTTCCGAGAGCACGCGCAAACGTATCCGATGAAATTCGAGATAGTCGGTGAAGGTGCGGAAAAGCTCGATCAGCACAAAAACGGAGAGCACATCCGCCACCAAGCCCTGTATCGCCTGCTCCTGACGGAAGGCCAAGACCGTGTCATAGACATCCCACATCAGCCCGACCACGGCGGCGAGCAGTGTGATCAGCATGACAAAAATCAGGACGATCACAATCAGATCGAGCATCTTCTCGTAAAAGCGCAGAATTTTACCGCGCGCTCCGCTGAGCAGCGCACCAGGAATTAGCTCCTGCGGGTCCCCTTCTGTCAAATCAGCCCGCCCCTTTGGCGGAGCGTCGCAGGCGGGACAACAGACGCCGCGCCATCTCGCCGAAAAGCTCGGTCTGCGTTGGATGGGGATGAATGGCTTCGGCCACCTGCTCCAGCGTCAGACCGGCGCTCACCATCAGGACCGCCTCGCCCACCAGGGTATCCGCATGATCGGCCAGGAAGTGTACACCGACAATGCGATGGCTGACCTTGTCGGCGACCATTTTGATCAGACCATCGGTCTCGCCGGTCATCATCGCCTTGGCATCAATGCTCAGGGGCACCTTGACCTCGACGGCGTCCATGCCCGCAGTCTTCGCCTGCTCCAGGGACAAACCGACAAAGGCGCACTGAGGTCGGGTGAAAGTCACACCACTGTCCTTCGCTGCGTCGTAGCGAACACTGTGGCCCAGCAGATTGGCCGCCGCAACTCGCCCCTGCCGGCCCGCCGTATGGGCCAGCATGTAACCGCCAATGACGTCACCCACGGCATAAATATGGGGCACATTGCTCCGCCCGGTCGCATCCGCAGCGATGGCGGCCCGCTCACCGAGCGTCACGCCAGCCGCCGCAAGGTTCAGACCGCTGGTGTCCGGGCGCTTGCCCGTGGCCACCAGCAGCAGATCACAGGCATAGGTCGCGGCCTCTTCACCCACCTGATAACGGATCTCCAACTGGCCGGCCGGCCCGGCGACATCCGCCACTTTGACGCCAGTCAACACCTGCAAGCGCGGGCTGTTATGCGCGAGGGCCTTCATCAACTGTTCCGCAACCTCCTTTTCCATCTCCGCCACCGGCCGGGGCAAGGCTTCCAGCACCCGCACTTCGGCGCCAAAGTCATGAAACATCTGCGCCATTTCCATCCCTATGGCTCCGGCACCAATGACGCAGAGGCGTTTGGGAGGCTGCTTCAAGTCCCAGACCGTATCAGAAGTCACGGCGGCACCACTCTTCAACGCCTCCCAAATACCGGGAATCGGTGGCACAAAGGCCGGAGCACCCGTAGCGATGACACAAGCGCCAAAAGTCAGAGTTCGCGCATCTTTACCGCTGATCTCGACACTATGATCGCCGGTGAAGCGGGCGTAGCCTTCCAGCACCTGAATCTTCATACCCTGATCGGTTTTCAGGGCCATTTCCCCGCGCGTCTGGAGAATACCGCGCCGATGCTGCTCCAGTTGCACCCAATCCAGCTTGGGCGTGCCCAGGGTAAGTCCCATGGCGGCATCGTGCTCACGGTCACGGATACGGTCCGCAGCGGCGCGCCAGGCCTTGGAGGGGATACAACCGCGCCAGAGGCACTCGCCACCGGGCAGCGGTGCGTTATTGACCATAGCCACCTTGATGCCGTTCTCTACCAGCTCGCGGGCGCAGTCTTCACCGCCGGGGCCAGCGCCGATGACCAGCACCTGCACATCATAATCACCTGCGGGAATCATTGGGCCGGCATTGCCCAGCCAGGCCTCAGGATGCTCGATCGCCTGCTTCAGATCCTTGAGGAACAAGGCCGCTTCGGCACCATTGACCACCCGA
>JAKAVW010000156.1 GCA_021827445.1 Pseudomonadota bacterium | reverse complement strand
AGGCGGGGTTTTCCCTGCCATTTCCGTTACCGGAAATGCGGTGCGCTCTTACCGCACCTTTTCACCCTTACCGGCGCTTACGCGCTTGGCGGTATATTTTCTGTGGCACTTTCCGTAGGCTCACGCCTCCCGGTCGTTAACCGGCGCCTTGCCCTATGGAGCCCGGACTTTCCTCCCCGGATTGCTCCGCGGCGGTCGTCTGGCCCACTCCGTCGCGGAGCATACGCGTTTTATGGCCTTCTGTCAGAAGAAAAACGCATGGCCGGACTTTGCGCACTATACTGTGATGCATCTTCACCGGTGCATCAGGGTCCTGCCGCGGCCCGCTGCGATGGCCATAGAGGGGGTAGGGTGCCATGATCAATGACAGTTTTCTCGATGAAGCACGGGAGGTGCCCTCGACTACGCCGATGGCGCGGGTGGTGGCTTGGTCTATTTTCCGGAGTCGTGAGGATGCCCGGAAGTTTTTAGGGCATGTGTACCTGGCAGAGGGACAGGGTTTGGTGGGCGGTTATGGCCGCGATAGCGTCGCTCCATACTGGTGGGTAGGGGTCCAGGTACCAGACATCAGTCAGTGGGGAAACATGACGGCAGTGAATAAGCGCGGTCGTCTCGGAGACTGAGTTCGGGCAGGCGCCGATGCAGCGCCGCCATCAGAGATTCGCGGTCATGGTAACCACCGGTCGCCTGCAGTTCGCGGGCAAGCGCCAGTGCCTTACCCAACCGTGGCCCAGGCATGAATCCCAGTGCTATCAGATCAGACCCCTTTAGTAGCGGGTCTGGGAGGCCGGTCCAGATGTTCATCTCTTGCCACACCTTGCGGGCGACATCTATGGCGGGGGGGTGCTCTATGCCTGCGCCACGCGCATCCGCCAGGGCGATATCCAGCAGTAAGGGGCGGTCAGGGACCTGTAGGGCAAGGCGGGCATAGGCGGCACGCCCTGCGCCATCGCGGTGCAGGGCGTAGGGTGCGCCGTGCCAGCGAATGAGGGGCAGCACCTGGTGGCTGAGATGGTTACCGGGAAAGTAGTGGCTTAGGAAAGTCTCGGCAGTGACTCGTGCCTGTTCATGTCCGAAAGCGCGCCAGCGACCTTGGGGGTCGCGCCGGGTGGTGCTGGTTTTGCCGAGGTCGTGCAGCAGAGCGCCAAGCATGAGGATGATGTCGCGTGTTTTGTCGCCGCTGCGTAGCTGGCCAGCAGCGCCAAGCACCCGCCCGGTGTGTATCCAGACATCACCTTCCGGGTGGGCGTCGGGACGCTGGGGTACCGCTTGCAGGGCTCGGAGTTCGGGGAATCGGGTGATGGCGCCGGTAAGGGCGAGGCTATCCCAGGCCCGGATCAGATGCCGACCGCGCAGGAGCAGTGCCTCCCACTCTTTGCGTAGGCGTTCCCGGGGGACTTCTTGCAGGCGAGGCGCCAATTGGCGGCAGAGTGTGGCGCTCCGGGCTTCAATAGAAAAACCCAATTGGCCCGCCAACCGGGCCGCGCGGAAAACGCGCAGAGGATCTTCCCAAAAAGTGTCGGCCGCTACTACGCGGAGCCGCCGGGCGTGGAGGTCCGCTACTCCCCCAACATGGTCCAAGAGGCGCTGAGCCTGCCAGTCCCAGGCCAGAGCGTTGACCGAAAAATCCCGCCGCTGAGCGGCGATGGCCCAGGGCAGGTGCGGGTTGATCTGCCCTCCCGGCGCTTGTGGCAGGGAAATCTCCGCACCGGCTACCACCCAGACTGCATGACGGCCACCTACCCGATGAGCGCCGAAGGGCGCCAGACATTCGGCCAGACGGGTCTCGCCTAACCCGTGTATTTCCAGGTCCCAGTCGTGGGTGGCCACACCGAGCAGAGCATCCCGCGGTGTGCCACCCACCACCAGGACCCGCGCCCCTGTTCGCTGCAGGGCCGTTAGAACGGGAGTCAGCGCAGCGGGCGGCGTAAGCAGCATGGGAGATCAGCCCTTGCCATTGCCCATTTGCGCCAGCAGTTCGGCGTAGTGTTCGGCGACGACGCGCCGTTTTACCTTGAGGGTAGGAGTTAGTTCGCCGTTGGCTTCGCTCAGCGCTTCTGGCAGCAAGGCGAAACGCCGTACCTGTTCATGGGAGGGCAGATCAGCAAGCGCGGTCGAAATGGCCGCATGGATGGCCTTGCGTGTGGCGGCACCGTCGGCGCGGGCATCGACATGTTCTTTGAGGAGTTCCTGATTGGGAAAGATGAGGGCCGTGAGATAGGGCATGCGATCGCCAAAGACGACGGCCTGGTCGATCAGCGCTTGCGCCATCAGCCGCATTTCAATTTTTTGCGGCGGGATGTTCTCGCCAGCGGAATTGACGATCAGATCTTTCTTGCGATCGCTGATACGCAGATAACCATCCGGGTCCTGGCTGCCCACGTCGCCGGTGTGCAGCCAGCCGTCCACCAGGGTCTCGCGTGTGGCGCTCTCATTATTCCAGTAGCCCAGCATGACGGACGGACCGCGCACCAGGATCTCGCCATCGGCTGCTATGCGCCCTTCCAGATTAGGCAGGAAGGGCCCCACGGTTCCCGGACGAATGGCCTCCAGAGGATTGGCGGCGATTACCGGGCTCGCTTCGGTCATGCCGTAACCTTCGACAATCGGTAAACCCAAATCAATAAAGAATCGAGCAATTTCAGCATCCAGCGGAGCCCCTCCAGAGACAAAGAAACGCAAGCGCCCACCCAGTTTCCTGCGGAGGTTGCGGATTAGCAGGCGGCGGGTAAGAGCGCGCTGCCAGCGTGCCGCCGGACGTCCCTGCGGATCCATCCCCGCCCCTCGACGCAGAAAACGACCGAGCAGACCCGGTCGATCTTCAATGCCCCGTCGTACCCGGCTATAGAGCAGTTGGAAGACCCGCGGCACGGCGACCACAATGTCCGGATGAGAGGCCTCCATGTCACGGAGTACCGTGTCCGGGCGCTCCGCATAGGCGACTTCCAGCCCCAGCAGATAGGCGCCGAAATGCCCTGTACCCCGTTCAAAAACGTGGGAGAGGGGCAGGATGGAGAGCAGGCGTTGTCCGGCGCGCAATGGCACCAACGGTATGAACCCTTCGACATTGCTCAGGATGTTGCCGTGACTGAGCATGACACCCTTGGGCCAACCTGTCGTCCCGGAGGTGTAGACGATGGTGGCAGTCTGCTGGCGCTGCAGCGCCATGAGGCGTTCTTCCAGTTCAGCATCGCGTAGGGTGGCGCCCTCGTCTTCCAGCGTCCCCCAGTGCCGCAGGCCGGCTTCTCGCGCAGCGTTTGCATCGCGGAGCAGGACGCGGTCATTGGGTACCCCCCAGCTATTATGCATACGCCGCCACTCGCTGGCACCTTCCAGCAGCATCAGTCCGGCGCCGCTGTCACCCAGCACATAATGAATCTCGCGCGGGCTGAATGTCGGATAGAGAGGAACGGTAATGGCGCCAATGCTGAGGATGGCGAAATCCATGATCGCCCAATCCAGAGAGTTGGGGGCCATCAGGACCACCCGTTCTCCGCTGCGCACCCCCAGGCGCAGGAGCCCTCGAGCCCGTAACCTGACGCACCTGGCAAAGGTCGCCGCTGTCACTGGCTGAAAAGCATTCCCTTGCCGGTGCAGGGCAATGACACCACCCGGGTCGCGTTTGCAGCGTGCGAAGAGGCCTTCCGGCAGACTGTGGAGGCGGGCAAGCTCCATACCCATGTCAGCGCATGGCCTTCTCGGCAGGGGTCAGGCTGCGTTTGAAGCTCTCCAGATTGAAGACGCGATCCATGTACTCCTGGGTCGCGCGGGCTGCCGCAGGCAGGCTGATTTCCAGAACCGGAAGGCGCCACAGCAATGGAGCGATGGCGCAGTCGAGCACCGAGAGTTCGTCGCCGAAGAGGTAACGCTGCTGGCTGAAGATACTGCTCAGTCCGGCAAGGGTGCTGCGAATCTGCTCTTTAGCCGTTTTGAGCTGCTCGGCATTATAGCCTGGCTGAAAGAGTGGCGCGAACCAGTCGCGGTCGAAACGTAGGAGACCCAGGCGCACCTTGGCGCGGGAGATGGGATCCACAGGGATCAGCGGCGGGTGGGGAAACCGCTCGTCCAGATATTCCATGATGAGCACTGATTCGTGTATGGCCAGATCACGATCCACCAGGGTGGGCACCTGATTGTAGGGGTTGAGTTCCGCGAGATCTTCCGGCTTATTGGCGAGATCGACGTTGATGGTCTGGTACTCCATGGCTTTTTCCTCCAGAACGAAGCGGACGCGATGCGCAAAAACGCAATCGTTGCTGGAGTAAAGGGTCATCAGAGTTTTTTTGGTGCTGGGGGTCGCCATGATGTACGTCCTTGTATTGGTGAAGCATGTTTTGGTGCGACCGCAGTGGTGCGGTTGCCTGATCTTTCGGATTATACATAACTGCATGCATCTTGGGGTGATGTGCCGTGCTTGCCCGCTAAAAAAGACGGTCAACGCATGGTGTTAATGGCTGTCAATAGAATATTGTCAAGGGCGGCTGGTCACTGTACACTGCCTGACCACCTGATTAGTTGTATAGAGACAACAAAAGTTGTAAAGTAGGCTATACGTATTTAGCGGGAGGGCGATCCCCACGATCGCGAGAGGGAATATGATCCGTCAGCGCACGCTCAAAAATATGATCTGGGGCACCGGTATTGGCTTGCACAGCGGCAAGAAGGTGTACATCGGCCTGCGCCCGGCGCCGGTAAACACCGGAATCGTCTTCCACCGCAGCGATATCGAGGGTGGCGCCTGGATCAAGGCAGATCCTCTGCATGTGGTGGATACCCGCCTGTCTACCAATATCGGTGATGGTCAGATACGGGTTGGTACTATTGAGCACCTGATGTCGGCCTTGGCGGGTCTGGGTATTGATAATGCCTATGTAGATCTCGACGGGCCGGAAGTACCGATCATGGATGGCAGTGCTGCGCCCTTTGTATTCCTCATCCAGTGCGCTGGGATTGAAGAACAAAATTCACCGAAGCGTTTTATCCGCATCACCAAGCCCCTCAAAGCAGAAGACGGTGATCGCTGGGTGCAACTGGAGCCTTTTGAAGGTTTTAAGGTGAGTTTTACCATCGATTTCGACCATCCCGCGATGAAAAATGGCGGTCAGGAAGTGACGGTGGATTTCGCGCGGACCTCGTATCTCAAGGAAGTAGCGCGGGCACGCACCTTCGGCTTTATGCGTGAAGTCGAGACCTTGCGGCGTATGGGGCTCGCCTTGGGTGGCAATCTCGATAACGCTATCGTGGTCGATGATTACCGCGTGCTCAATGAAGAAGGTCTGCGTTACACCAACGAGTTCGTGCGCCACAAGGTGCTTGACTCCATCGGCGATCTCTATCTGCTTGGCCATCCGCTGGTCGGCCATTTTTCTGGTCACAAGGCGGGGCACGCCCTCAATAACAATTTGCTGCGGGCGCTGCTTGTCCATCAGGATGCCTGGGAGTTTGTGGATTACTCCGAGAGGCGTGCGCCCTTTTCCTTTGCTGATGCGCTGGCGACGGCCTCCGCCTGAAGACTGTCCAGAGTAGCCGCCAGGCGCTTCAGCGCGACGGCTATGGCTTGTGGCATCTGATCGGTCACCGCCCGCAGGGCTTCCGGTGCCGCTGCTGAAATATAAGGTGCTTTCGGGATTTTGGCCGGTGGCGGCAGTCGGTATGACCAAGGCCGCACCGAGGCAGTGATTTGCTGCGCTGGAGTTTTCGGGAAGCGACTATTCCATTGTTTCAGTATGTTCTTTTCATTTCTTCGCAACCATGAAATCCATACCGGGCTTTGACAGAGCACACTCAACACCCCCCCGGACCAATCAACCAGCCAGGTATGGTCCTGTGCTTCCAGTGGGAGTAACGCATTCCAGTCCATTTGACGCTCACGCAGCAGCGTTCCGCGACGGCAGACCTCGCCGATCGGCCCTGAAGGGTTTTGCGTCATGGGGCGCCAGGTGCGTCGTCGTTTATCATCCATAGGCTTTCATGCTACCCTGCTCGATATTTTTTACCTAGGCTCGCGTGCTCATGTTTGGAACTATCATCCGCCATGTCGTTGGCAGTCGCAATGACCGCCTGATCAAGAAGGCCCATATTATTGTGGCGCAGATCAATGCCCTGGAGGATCGCTACAAGGCCATGGACGATGCTGCCCTCGCAGCGCAAACCGTGCTCTTTAAAGGGCGGATAGCCCAGGGCGAATCACTCGACGCGGTGCTGCCTGAGGCGTTTGCGGTGGTGCGCGAGGTGACGCAGCGAGTGATGGGCATGCGCCAGTACGACGTGCAGCTCATTGGCGGTTACATGCTGCATGAAGGTAAAATTGCGGAAATGCGCACCGGTGAGGGCAAGACCCTCGTCGCGACCTTGCCCGCCTACCTCAACGCCCTGCAGGGTAAGGGTGTGCATGTAGTGACGGTCAATGACTATCTGGCCAACCGCGATGCTCACTGGGTTGGCAAGATCCACGGCTTTCTGGGTCTGAGCGTGGGTACCATCATCTCGGATCTTTCCAGCGAGGATCGTCGTGCCGCTTATGCTGCAGATATTACCTACGGCACCAATAACGAGTTCGGTTTCGATTATCTGCGCGATAATATGGCGTTTTCCCCGGCTGATCGGGTACAGCGCGGCCTCCATTACGCCATCATTGACGAAGTGGATTCCATCCTCATTGACGAGGCGCGTACCCCGCTGATTATCAGTGGTCCCACTGAAGAGAATACCGACCTTTACTACCGGGTGGACAAACTCGTCGGAAATTTTGTGGTCGATGAGGACTATACGGTCGATGAGAAGGCCCGGCAGGTGATGCTCACGGAAGAGGGCATCGAAAAGGCGGAACGCCTGATGGCGGAAAGTGGCCTGCTGAGTGACGGCAATCTCTATGATCTGGCTAATGTCACCCTGGTCCATCATCTCAATCAGGCGCTGCGTGCCCATGTGATCTACCGGCGGGAGACGGATTACATCGTCCGCGACGGCGAGGTGTGCATCGTTGATGAGTTCACCGGACGTATGATGTCCGGGCGGCGCTGGTCTGATGGTTTGCATCAGGCGGTGGAAGCCAAGGAAGGGGT
>JAKAVW010000155.1 GCA_021827445.1 Pseudomonadota bacterium | reverse complement strand
CGGCGCGTCGGTTATTGGTACCAAAGCCATGGGTGCCGCGGTGGTCAACGCCCTGAACCTGAAGGATTGAGACGCGGATGCAAAAATCACGATACAACGTGGCTATTCTGGGGGCCACCGGTGCAGTTGGTGAGGTCATGCTGCAGATTCTGGAGCAGCGCAAGTTTCCGGTGGATAAACTCTACCTGCTGGCCAGCAGCCATTCGGCGGGTGGGCGCCTGCCCTTCAATGGCCAGCAGGTTCTGGTGCGAGATGCGGCGACTTTCGACTGGTCGCAGGCCGATATCGGGCTGTTTTCTGCCGGTGCCAAGGTCAGCGCGGAGTATGCGCCGAAGGCAGTGGCTGCCGGGTGTGTGGTCATCGACAACACCTCTCAGTTCCGCTATGACGACGAAATTCCTCTGGTGGTGCCCGAAGTCAATCCGCAGCGGATTGCCGATTACCGGCGCCACGGTATCATCGCCAATCCTAATTGCTCGACTATCCAGATGCTGCTGGCGCTCAAGCCTATTGCCGATGCGGCAGGTATCGAGCGGGTGGTGGTGGCGACTTATCAGGCGGTCAGCGGTGCGGGCAGGCGGGCTATTGAAGAACTGGGGCAGCAAACCCTGGCGATTTTCCGTCATGAAGAGGGCGTTGCCGAGGTGTTTTCCAAGCGAATTGCCTTCAACTGCCTACCGCAAATAGATGTTTTTCAGGATAACGGCTACACCAAGGAAGAGATGAAGATGCTTTGGGAGACTCGCAAGATCCTGGAGATTCCGGACATCGCGCTGACTGCCACTTGTGTGCGGGTACCCGTGTTTTACGGCCATTCCGAAGCGGTCAACATAGTAACCCGTGAGCTGATTACGCCAGAGACCGTCCGCACGTTGTTGGAAAAGGCGCCAGGCGTCATTGTTGTCGATGATCGCAGCACTGCTGCCTGGCCCTCAGCGTTGGATGCGGCAGGCCAGGATGCCACCTATGTGGGTCGCATTCGCGGCGATTGTTCCCATGAACGTGGAATCAATTTCTGGGTAGTGGCTGACAATATTCGCAAAGGGGCGGCGCTGAACAGTGTACAGATTGCAGAGTTGCTGATTCGCGACTATTTATAGAGACGTTATTGGCAACCATAGCTTGCCGAACTGCGCTTCTGTTACCAAAATGAGGAAGATAATGATGGACAAGAAGAACTGGTTGTGGGCCATGGCTGGCATGGGTCTCCTCTTGCCGGGTATGGCGCAGGCGCTGGGACTTGGCGAGTTGCAAGTGCTTTCGGCACAGGGGGAGCCTTTCCGTGCAGAAATTTCCATACAGTCGCTGAACCCGCAAAGTGAAGCTAGTCTTAGTGCCGGTCTGGCACCTGCCAGCGCCTTCGCAATGATCAATCTTCCCAAGGCGGGCGCACTGGATCACTGGCATTTTACGGTGCGAAGTGGTAACAGACCGGCTATATTGATCAGCAGTCCACTGCCGCTGAACCAGCCTGCGCTGCATTTCCTGGTGCAGCTCGATTGGTCGGGTGGACAGATGGTACGCGAATACGCTGCATATAGTGCTGGGGATGGCTTGGTCCCCACGCCGCGATCAGTTGCACCTGCTCCGCTGTCTGGTACCTCGTCGGCATTTCCGACAATGTCGCAGCCCGTCCGTCATGCAGCACCTGCACCTATTTATCATGGTTGGTCCAAGGTAAGTCGTTATGGTCCGGTGCCCGCCAATGGATCTCTATTCCAGATTGCTCAATATATTACACGCAATAATGCGGTCACCCTCGACCAGGTCATGGCCGCTCTGGTGAAGGCTAACCCGCAAGCCTTCAAGGGTGGTAATCCTGCGTACCTCTATGCCGGGAGCATCCTGACGGTGCCTGGTCTGGCGCAGGTGCAGTCCGCTTCACCGGCACAGGCCAGCGCTTGGTTGTCCGCCCAGCGTGCCGGGAGCGGCGTGTCTGTTGTCGCTACTACGCCTGCTGCGCCGACTGCAATACCTTCATCAGGTGCCGTTCCTGCACCGGTCGTATCAGCGGTAAAATCCGCTGGTAACGCGACGCATCTGATGCTTTCCAGTGCGCCTGCGGCAGTGGTGACTGCTTCCGTAGCCAGCGTGGTGTCCGCTGCCACAACAGGTCAGTTGCAGGTGCCGATGCCGGTTGCTGTGCTTCGTGATGATAATCAAAAGTTGATGGCGGAGGTGGCCAGCCTGGGCCAGCGTCTGAGTGCAGAGGAGCGCCTGTTGGCCAGTCAGGGGGCACAACTCGCGACCCTTTCCCGGACGACGACAGGTAACAGCAGTCTTTTCAGTAATATTCCGTTGCTCATATCGTTAGGTGGCAATATTCTTCTGTTGCTTTTGTTTCTCTGGATGCTGCGTCGTCAAAAAGAGGCGGAACGGCGTCAGCGCGAGATTTCGCAGCGGGTTTCTACTTTGAGTGCGGCGCCTGCACCTAAGGGGGCGGGGTCCCAACCCCAGTCTCCCATGCCGGTGCCTAGTGCAGCGCCTCCTCCCGTTGTATCGCCGCCGTCGAATGTTCAGTCTGCCGCGGTCGGCGCACCCGCACTCGGTGCTCTGTCAGAGCTTGCCCCATCTGCAGAGCACCCGGAAAGTGCCAAAAATGCATACACGGGTGCCGAAGTCGATCCGCTTGAACAAGCCGATCTCTACCTGACCTACGGTAAGGCAGAACAAGCAGTCATCGTGCTCAATGAAACTCTCGAAGAGAATCCGCGGCGTAAGGAACTGTACGTCAAACTACTCGATATCTATGCCAACCTGGATCGCCATGAGGAGTATCTGGATCTCGCTGAGCGCATGCGGGGGCGTTTCGGACCGCATAATGCTGCGTGGCAGGAAGTGGCCGCACAAGGGGTCCGGCTCTTTCCCGGTAATGCGCTCTTTGCCGCCTCCGCGGAGACGACTGCGACAGTTCCCGAGCCTGTTACTGAGATATCGTTGCCTGCTGAGCCCGTGGAAGAGTCCGCGGCACACGCTCCCTTGGGTATGCTGGATTTCCACTTTGACCATGCCCCTGTGGAGCCGACTGCAGCGGCAGAAGAAAGCGCATTCCCGCCGGAGGAAAAAGCCCGGCTTCTGCAAGACATTGACGAGCAGTTCCGGTTGATGGATGAGATACACGGAACCAATGGGACGCTGGATATCGATTCAAAATCAGAAGAATCGCCTGCAGCGCGGGAATCTCCATCGGTCGCGCCCCTGTTCGGCTTGACCCGGCATGATGAGCCATCCACGCCTGCCCTGCCCGCTTCTAACGCCACACCAGCGGAATTTCCTGATACCGGGGAACCATCTGCTACCATGGAAGTTGCGGATTGGGATGCAGTCGGCACCAAGCTCGACTTGGCCAAGGCCTATGTGGAAATGGGAGACAGCGAATCAGCGCGTGATCTGCTCGAAGAAGTGACTCAGGAAGGTAGTAGCGCTCAACAGGAAGAAGCCAGGCAGTTGCTGAAAAGTTTTTAACCGGGGTTGGAAGTGGAATTGGTCGTACCAAGGCTTGGTACTCGCTGGGCCTTGGGGCTTGAATACGATGGTAATGGATTCTGTGGCTGGCAACGCCAGTTGAATCAGGAAAGCGTACAAAGTGTTCTGGAAACAGCGCTGAGTCGCGTGGCCCAGTGTCCGGTCACTGTCATCGTCGCCGGGCGTACCGATACGGGGGTGCATGCCCTGTGTCAGGTGGTGCATTTTGACAGCCCGGTCGTGCGTCCCCCCGAGGCTTGGGTACGTGGTGCCAATACCTGCTTACCCAAAGGGGTGGCGCTGCGTTGGGCACGAGTCGTCCCGAACCGGTTCCACGCCCGTTTTTCTGCCACGGCGCGGCGTTATCGTTATGTGATTCTCAATCGTCGTGAAAAATCGGCACTATGGCGGAATTACACTGCTTGGGTCTATAGCCCTTTGGATATGCAAGCCATGCAGGCAGCAGCGCAAACTCTACTGGGCACCCATGATTTTTCCGCTTTTCGTGCCTCTGCCTGTCAGGCTAAAAGCCCCATACGGAATTTGTGCCGACTCCAAGTCACTCGCCGGGGCGATCTGATGGCCATTGATGCCGAGGCTAACGGTTTCCTGCATCACATGGTGCGTAATCTTGTGGGGGTACTGATTGCTATAGGCAAGGGCGACCGACCCGTGGGCTGGGCGGCGGAGGTGCTGGCCAGTCGCGATCGCTGCCAGGCTGGCGTTACGGCCCCACCGGGCGGCCTTTATTTTGTGGCGCCGCGTTATCCTGCGGAGTTCGGGCTGCCGGTGGATGCGGTGGACGCTGGTTTCTTGATGGGGGAGTGACGGGCGCAGCGGATGACTGCACTCATGCTTTCTGCATGTCGCGGTGGTAGAATGCGCTGATGGTACGTATCAAGATATGCGGTATCACGAATGCAGCGGACGTGCGCGCGGCGGCGGCTGTCGGTGCGGATGCCATCGGTCTGGTATTCTACCGTAAAAGCCCGCGGGCTTTAGATGCTGCGCATACCCAGGAAATTCTCACGGCCTTGCCGCCCTTCATCACCAGCGTTGGCCTTTTTGTCAACGCGGATACTGCTGAAGTGGCAGCTACTCTGCAGTGGTGCCCTTTGGATGTCCTGCAATTTCATGGTGATGAATCGCCATCCTTCTGTCGCAATTTTGGCCGACCTTATATTAAGGTACTGCGGGTGACGGCAGCGCAAGATTTGCGACCAGTGGTGGATGCTTATCATGACGCGCAAGGACTGCTGCTGGACTGTGCAGCGCCGGGAGTGTGGGGCGGATCGGGCCAGAGTTTCGACTGGTGGCAACTGCCGGATTTGGGTAAACCCTGGATTTTAGCCGGCGGTTTGAATGCCGGGAATGTTGCCGAAGCTATCGCTATCGCCCAGCCTTATGCGGTAGATGTGAGCAGTGGGGTGGAACTGTCGCCCGGACGCAAAGATCATGACAAAATGGCGCAGTTTGTCGCGCGGGTGCGCAGTATCTGAGGGAGAGAACATGGGAACTTATGCTTTGCCGGACGCATCCGGGCACTATGGTCCTTATGGCGGGCGTTTTGTTGCAGAAACCCTGATTCCGGCGTTGGAGGAACTGGAACATGCCTACCAGGAGGCGCAACGGGATCCTGAGTTTCGTGCCGAGCTGCACAGTGAGTTGCGCCAGTTTGTCGGTCGTCCCAACCCGCTCTATCATGCGGAGCGCGTCTCCAAGGAACTGGGTGGTGCGCAGATTTACCTCAAGCGGGAAGATCTCAACCACACTGGTGCGCACAAAATCAATAATGCCGTCGGTCAGGCCTTGCTCGCCCGGCGTATGGGCAAAAAACGGGTAATCGCCGAGACGGGCGCAGGACAGCATGGCGTCGCCACCGCGACGGTCGCGACTCGCTATGGCATGGAATGCCTGGTGTATATGGGCGAGGAGGATATCCAGCGCCAGTCCAGCAATGTGTTTCGCATGCGTTTGCTGGGGGCGCGGGTGACGGCGGTCAGCAGTGGTACCCGTACCCTCAAAGACGCGCTCAACGAAGCTATGCGTGATTGGGTAACCAATGTCGAAAGCACTTTTTATGTGATCGGAACGGTGGCGGGACCGCATCCTTATCCGGTCATGGTGCGGGACTTCCACCGGGTCATTGGCGACGAAGCGCGGGTCCAGTGCCTTGAACTGACGGGGCGACTCCCCGATTGCTTGATCGCCTGCGTGGGGGGAGGCAGTAATGCCATCGGCCTGTTTTATCCTTTTATCGAAGATAAGGCGGTGCGGATGATCGGGGTCGAAGCGGGTGGTCTGGGTCTCAGCACTGGACAACACGCCGCCCCTCTGACCACCGGACGTCCAGGGGTGCTGCATGGTAACCGGACCTATCTGATGGAAGATGAGGACGGCCAGATTCTGCCGACGCACTCCATCTCGGCGGGGCTGGATTATCCGGGGGTCGGGCCTGAACATGCTTATCTGAAGGATAGCGGGCGGGCAGAATATGTGGCCGCTACCGATGCAGAAGCGCTGGCCGCCTTCCATCGCCTGTGCCGCACCGAGGGCATCATTCCGGCACTGGAAACCGCCCATGCACTGGCCCATGCCTTCCGTCTGGCGCCGACCATGCGCTCTGATCAAACCATTATTGTTAACCTGTCTGGGCGAGGCGATAAGGATATTCACACCGTCGCCGCTCTCGAGGGTATTCATTTATGAGTCGTCTGGCCGGACTGTTTGCTCAACTTCAGAATGCGGGTCGTGCCGCCCTCATTCCTTTTATGACGGCGGGTGACCCCTCGCTGGCCGCGACCGTGCCCCTGATGCACGCGCTGGTCGCTGCCGGGGCCGATGCCATCGAACTGGGGATGCCCTTTTCCGACCCCATGGCCGATGGTCCCAGCATCCAGCGCGCCAGTGAGCGGGCGCTGGCGCGGGGAGTGAAGCTGCGTATGGTTCTGGAGTGGGTGCGCGAATTCCGCATGACCAACAGCCACACGCCCATCATCCTTATGGGGTATTTGAATCCGGTGGAAGCCATGGGCATCACCCCGTTCGCTGAGGCCGCTGCGACGGCGGGGGTGGACGGGGTCATTCTGGTGGATCTGACCCCGGAGGAGGGGCGCGGCGAAGCCGTTGCCCTCCAGCAGCGCGGTATTGATCCCATTTTCCTGCTGGCGCCGACCAGCGGCCAGGAACGCGTGGTGATTGTCCGCAGTATGGGCAGTGGCTTTGTGTATTATGTCTCTCTGCGCGGCATTACCGGCGCAGCCCAGGCGGACTGGGCAGCAGTGTTGCAACGGGTACAGGACCTGCGTCAGCAACTGGGCCTGCCCGTCGCCATCGGTTTTGGCATTCGTGATGCGGCGACGGTGGCGCAGGTGGCGGGCGGCGCCGACGCGGTGGTCGTAGGCAGTGCACTGGTCGATCAACTGGCGGAATGTGCGACGGATCAGGAAGCCGTTGCGACGGCCATCCGCTTCATCAAGCCCCTGGCCCAGGCCGTGCGAACAGCGGAAAGGAGAAGTGCATGAGCTGGTTTGATCGGGTGCTGCCGCCCAAAATCAAAAAAGCGTCCATAGAGACCCTCAGCGCAACCGAAAATAAGCGTACCGTACCCGAGGGCCTGTGGTCCAAGTGCCCCACCTGTCAGGTGGTGCTCTACCGCACGGAGTTGGAGGAGAACCTTTTCGTCTGCCCCCACTGCGGACACCATCAGCGGATCAGTGCCCGGCAGCGTCTGGATTTCTTCCTCGATGCG
>JAKAVW010000154.1 GCA_021827445.1 Pseudomonadota bacterium | reverse complement strand
CGCTCTGCTGTACCGCGCGTAACCAGCACGCTGCGCGTTCCACAGCGGGCTTCAGGGAAGGATCATCCAGCTCAGCCAGGGCCATGAGCACGGACCAGGTCCCGTAGACGTAATTGGTCCCCCAGCGCCCGAACCAGGCCCCGGATGAGTCCTGTTCACGCAACAGGTAAGCCACGGCACGCCGCAAAATATCGCGGTCCCGTGGCCGCGCCAAATGCGCCAGAAAGGCCACCACGCGCCCGGTGACATCGGCCGTCGGCGGGTCCAGCAAGGCCTTGTGATCGGCAAAGGGGATTTCGTTGAGGTAATAGTGGGTATTATCGACGTCATAAGCCCCAAATCCGCCGTTTCTGGATTGCATACCGGCCAGCCAGTTCGCCGCCCTTTCGATACTGTCGCGATCTTCTGCACGCCCGGCCCGCGCCAGTGCCCAGCCTACCGCCGCCGTGTCATCCAGATCCGGATAATAAGGATTAGCGTATTGAAAGGCCCAACCGCCACCCGCCAAATTGGGCCGCTGCTCCTGCCAGTCGCCGGGTTCGGCACCAATCTGCCGGTCCTTGAGCCATTGAATACCGCTTTGTACCGCCGGAGACACCTCGCCATCCTGCTCCAGCAGCGCATGGAGCGCGAGACAGGTGTCCCAGACGGGTGACACACAGGGCTGACAGTAGGCGTCGGTCGCCCGCTCTACCACCAATTTGCGCAGGGCTGCCCGCGTTTGCTGGCGATAGACATGGTCGGACGAATAACCGAGCAACTCCAAAGCCTCGTGGGCGTTCACCATGGCCGGGAAAATACCATTCAGGCCATCCTCCCCGTTAATCCGCGCTGTAAACCACGCCTCCGCCTTCTTCAGGGCACGGCGCCGGATACTCCGGGGTATCCAGTCTTCCATCAACCGCCAAAATCTATCCAGAGACAGAAAGAGATGCGCCACCACCCCTTGCCGGGCATGGCTGAAATAGTCCGCAATCTGCTCCGGCGGCCGCCGGAACAGTTCGCGGATATGCACCTGCAAGGGATTTTTGGCACGCGCCTTGAGGCTGCACAAAATAAACAGCGGCACCATTACCGTGCGCGACCACGACGCCACTTTATAAATTTGAAAGGGAAACCAGCGCGGCAACAGCATGATTTCCACCGGAATAAAAGGCACGGCCCGCCACGGCACCTGGGCAAAAAGCGCCAGGGTAATGCGCGTGAACACATTGGCGTGCTCCGCTCCGCCATGCGCCAGGATCGCCTCACGGGCGCGCCGCATATGCGGTAGCTCCGGGGCATCCCCGGCCAGTTTCAGTGCATAATAGGCCTTTACCGAAGCGCTCAGGTCAAAACGGCCTCCGTAATAGAGAGGCCAGCCGCCGTGATCCGCCTGTTTATTGCGCAGATAGACGGCCATCTTGGCCTCCAGAGACGTATCGCGCTCGTCCATGTAGTGCTGCATCAGAATATATTCGGCAGGGATGGTGCAATCGGCTTCAAACTCGAAGCACCAGTGACCATCTTCCGCTTGCAGATTACCTAGCGCGGTGCGCGCCTCAGCTATCACCCGATCCAGCGGCGCGCGAAAAATGCTCGAACTGTAGCGCACGGGTTGCAGGATACGATTCATGGTCGCCCTGCAGCAGGGGACTGCGACAGTGGTTTAACACCCACCCGGAAGCTCAGTTGCAAGAGCGTGTCGGAGCGGTGCAGCAGGCGCGACAGGAACACCACCCGATGCACGGTGCTCCGGCTGATTTTTACTTCGCTCCCAGCAGCAAAGGCGGGATTTTCGGAAATCCGCCGCAGAGTCAACACCGCCATGGCAATAGCCCAGAGACAGAAATCGCGCATCCCCGTCTGCTCGGCCGGAATCAGTAGCGTATAACGCAGCGCATTCTGCAAATGCCCGGCAGCAATGCCCAGCAATTCACTGAGGCCCGCCGCAAAAGCCGGATCCCGGCCACCGGGCTGCACCATGGCAATGTCGCAACCATGGCGCAGGAACACCGCACGTGGCATCCAACTCACACCGCGCTGCCAATCATCCCAGATATCCTTGAGAATATTGGTCATCTGCAAACCTTGCCCAAAAGACACGGCAAGCTGCTGCATCTCCGCATCGTGCGGCACCAGTCGCGGCTCATACTCCACAAAAAGGCTGGTGAGCATTTCGCCGACGACGCCCGCAACCACGTAGCAGTAGCGATCCATCGCCGCCATGTCCGCAAGCCCTTGCAACGAAGCATGCTGCTGAAACTCCGCCATCCCCATACCCATAATCCGTACGCAGCGGGACAGCGCAGATTGCTGCGTCGGGGTGAAACTGTGGGTGATGGCAACAACCTCAGAGGTATGGCGAATCAGATCGTGCTCAGCTTCCGGCATCGCTGCCGACAGACACGCCCCAAAAGCGGCGGCAAAAGCGGCGGCATCGCCCGCACCCTCCACCACCTTGAGAAACTCCGCCTGCCAGTAAGCCTTTTTTTTCCAGGGCAAATCCGGATCGTCTTCTATGGTGTCGGCAATTCGACACAACAGATAGCCATTACCGACCGCGTCCCGCAAGGCTTCCGGCAACTGGGGAATCGTCAGGGCAAAAGTCCGCGAAACGGCCTGGAGACTTTGTGCCTGATACGCCAAAGCCTGCTCCAGCGCCGCCGTCAACATGCGGTCCTGTCTGGTGACATCCAAACTCCTTATTCTACTTATCCGGGTGTGCAAAACACCCTGTCATCTGGCGGCAATGTAACGATCCCAAGCCCATTCTGCAAGTGTTGCAGACCCATGGCCCCATCCTGCGCAGACGCACACGATGCACTGTCGTCACCCAATCCGAGCTTACGCACCCGCTAGCGCGAGGAAAACGCGGCATCGGATGGCATATGCAATTCAGAACGCAGGGCGCGGCGCATCAGCACATCGCTCGCAGCGCGCGGCGCCGTGCCCTCAAAGAGCACGCGATATACCTGCTCGGTGATCGGCATGTCCACGCCCAGACGCTGTGCAAGCTGAAACAAGGCTTGCGCCGTACGCACGCCCTCGGCCTCTTCGCCAATCTCGCGCAGCACCGCTTCCAGGCTTAAGCCGCGGCCCAGGCCTATTCCCACCCGCCGGTTCCGCGACAAGTCGCTGCTCGCGGTGAGGATCAAGTCACCGGCACCGGCCAGGCCCATGAAGGTCTCGGTTCGCCCCCCCAGCGCCGTTCCCAGACGATGCAATTCTGCCATCCCGCGGGTGATGAGCGCGGCACGCGCACTGTCGCCATTTCCCAATCCATCAGAAATGCCAGCAGCAATCGCCAGCACATTTTTGATCGCCCCACCCAGACAGACACCCGCCACATCATCACTGGTGTAGACCCGCATCTGCGCACTGCCAAAGGCCTCGGCCACCCGCTGAGCATGGGCCAAATCGGTGGACGCTGCCGTCATCGCCAATGGTTTTCCCAGGATCAGGTCGTGGGCAAAACTCGGACCAGAGAGCACCACCAGCGGCGCATCCGGCACGGTTTCCTGCAATACCTGATCAAGGCGCAAAGCCGTCTGCATCTCCAGCCCTTTACTGGCGAGGACCAGCAAAGTAGCGGGGGGCAGACAGGAGCGCAGACTCGTCATCAGACCGCGCAAGGCATGGCTGGGTATGGCGAGCACTATACCCTCACTGTCTCGTACCGCAGCGGTGAGGTCCACAGTACAGCGCAGACCTTCAGGCCGCGCGCCCTGCGGGAATATGGGAAACAGATCCGCGCGGCCGGACTGGCAAGGCAGACGCTCGGCGCACCGCCCCCAGAGCTGCACGGTATGCCCCTGCCGGAGCAGATAAACCGCCAGGGCGGTCCCCCAGTGACCGCCCCCCAGCACCGCCCAGCGCATGGTTTATTGCGTCGTATAGTTCTGTTGCTGGACCTGTGCCTGCTGATACAGGGCCTCGAAATTGACCGGATGCAGGTGCAGAGGCTGGAAACCACCGCGGCCTACCATATCCGCCACCACTTCCCGCGCGTAAGGGAACAGTATCGTCGGACAATGCACGGCTATCAGGGCGGGGATGTGCTCCTCCGGAATATTCTGAATGCGGAACAAACCAGACTGCTGAACCTCCACCGCAAAGTAAGTGCTTTCGCCCGCCTTCGCCTTGACTGTGACTGTCAGCGTCACTTCGGTAAGGCCATCCATGCCCTCCACTACGTTACTGGCGGTATTCAGGCCCACATCTACGGTCGGCGCCTCAGTTTGCACAAAACTCAACGGCGCATTAGGCGACTCAAAAGAAATGTCCTTCACGTAAATGCGCTCGATCATAAAAACTGCTTCTTGTTCGTCCATAAGTCCTTTCATCCTGGATTTTTGAGTTGCGAGAGGCTTAGTCTACCCGAAGATGCACCCGCCGGGCTACGCGTGTGCATCCGCAAACACCGGGAAACAACACTTGCCCCGTGCGTCCGTTCTGTGTAGGATTCTCAGCGCTGTCCAGGTCCCCATCGTCTAGTGGCCTAGGACACCGCCCTTTCACGGCGGTAACTGGGGTTCGAACCCCCATGGGGACGCCAATAAAACCAACAAGTTAGCCAATGCAGCACGGCTATCTTGATTAAACGCTGCAATTATGCTGCACTTAGCTACGAATAAGTAGGTGCAGCATGGCGACGATTAACCCCAGAGTGGATCAAGACAATAACGTGATCGGCTGGCAAGCCATCATCCGTAAACGCGGGTTCCCTTCCCAGACGAAAACCTTCCGCACTAAGCGCGATGCTGAATCGTGGTCAAAGATCACTGAGTCAGAAATGGTCCGTGGCGTTTTTATCCAGCGCAACGATGCCGAGCGCACGCTGCTCTCTGACGCATTGAACAGAATACATGCAGGAAGTCACCGCATTGAAGCGCGGTGCAACGCAGGAAGCCTCCCATATCCACATCCTGCTGGCCTCTAGCCTGGCAAAGCAATCCCTGGCCTCCATCGGTTCCAGAGAAGTCTCGCGGTATCGGGACACTCGCCTTAAGGTTGTTTCGGCATCAACGGTCAACCGTGAACTCAATATCCTCTCTCATGTGTTCACCGTGGCAAAGCGCAGTCTAACGCCAGAAAGCATGGCGTGACGTTCGATGAGGCGAAGACCTGCTTTCACGATCCGTGACAAGTGGCATTCTATGATCCAGACCATAGCGAAGAAGAGGACAGGGAATTGTTGATTGGGCACTCCAACCAGGGCAGGTTGCTTCTGGTGAGTTTATACGCTGCGTGAAGATCTGGTGCGGATTATCTCCGCCCGAAAGGCTGCGACATCAGAGGAGAATCAGCATGCGCAAGGAATATGATCTGGGGCGATTGACCGTGAAGCGGCGCGGGCCACTGCCGGGATTGTCTGGCACTCCCGAAGCGCCTGAAACTGATGTGGAGGACAGGGTGCAAGTCACCTTGACCCTGGATCGCGGGATGTTACCGCTTTTTTTGAAGCGCAGTCTCAACAATCGGCTGCGAGGACATTCACAACGGCGGTCAACCAAGCCCTCCGTCAATACATTGCCGCTTTACACTCTTGCAATTAGTTCCTCTTGGTTAAATCGCGTCTTTCTTGGCGCCGCCTATTTGTTGGTTCTGTGATCGGTCAATTGTAGCATGCAATCCAGTAATTGGTGTCCGGGTTTCCATTGATGTACCAATCATATTGCCCATACGCATTTGGTCCGCTAATCGGATAGACGGCGGCCCCACCGCCACTTCCTCCGGCATACACGGCGGCGACCGTGCAGAATCGATATAGGCCTACACTGCCCACTCCCATTGGCATTCGCCGCAATCGCGCCAATCGGCGAACATCCCCAGCCGACATTGGCAGAGCCAAAGGCTGTGCCCAGGGTCGCATCATATTCGCTTGACCACCATAACCTGGCCAGATTACGGTATATCCCATTGCCATACACAATGGAGGCCACAGACATGGAACAAGCTACCGTTTTTCAAATCAATCGCAGCCAGGCCATACGCCTGCCTAAGTCCATCGCTTTCCCCAGCGATGTGAAGCGCGTGGATGTTGTCGCTCTGGGCCGTATGCGTATCCTCGTGCCGGCTGGTGAATCCTGGGAGAGTTGGTTTGATGGTGAAGGGGTTGCACCTGTCGCAGCCAGACAGGCCCGGCAAGGCGTCAGCGCTGACTTCATGGAAAGCCGCGAGCAACCCGCTGATCAGCACAGGGAGTGCCTGTGATCAAATACCTGCTGGATACCAACATCTGTGTTTTTACCATTAAACCAAACCGCCAGAGATTCAGGAACAGTTCCGTCAGCATCAGGGCCAAATGGCGGTCAGTACCATTACCCTGATGGAGTTGATTTACGGTGCGGAGAAGTCCCAAGCCCCAGAGCATAATCTGACGGACATCGAAGGATTTGCAGCCCGGCTGGAAGTCCTCGAATACGGAAGCGAAGCTGCCAAACATACCGGACAGATGCGTGCCGAACTGGCAAGGATTGGCCAGCCCATAGGGCCTTATGACCAGATGATTGCGGGTCATGCCAGAAGTTCAGGGTTGATCGTCGTGACTAACAACCTGCGGGAGTTCAAGCGCGTTCCAGGATTGCGGGTCGTGGATTGGGTGAACTGTGATCCAAACCGTATGACGGACTTCTGGAAACAAAAATCTGGTCAAATAGAGGAAGGCATGACTAAACGCTGGGGGTTGTTTGCGGTACTTTCGGTCGTTGAATCCCGACATGGCGGAGATGGCGTTGATCTATCAAGGCATCGTCCACCACGGTTGGCGTTTCCCGTTTACCTGGCGTTTCACCCAAGACAACCAGATCCTGAACCTGCTGCCTTTTGCGCTGATCTCAGTCGCGCGGACGAGCAGACGGACCTGATTCCTCTCCCACTGTGAATCAGGTCAGCAAAAGGCATCACGTCACAATCTCCATTTGATCGTCTCCAGTCTTGGCGCGCGCCCCTTCCTTTGTCTCCCGCCCTTTCTTACACTGTACGCTACAACTCAACAGGGATTTTTATGCGCGCCAGTCAGATCTTCATCCCCACCCTTAAGGAGACACCCGCCGAGGCGGAGCTCATCAGCCACCAGCTATTGCTGCGCGGGGGTTTTATCCGCCGCCTGGCTTCTGGCTTGTACACCTGGATGCCCTTGGGTTTGCGGGTGTTGCGCAAGGTGGAGCGGGTGGTGCGCGAGGAGATGGACCGCAGCGGCGCGCAGGAACTGCTGATGCCGCTGGTGCAGCCCGCCGAGCTG
>JAKAVW010000001.1 GCA_021827445.1 Pseudomonadota bacterium | reverse complement strand
GGAATCCGGAGAAATCCATATCGCCAGGGCGGCGCGGCGGGCCACTTTTCCGGCCCGTTTTCAGTTGGTCGCGGCGATGAATCCCTGTCCCTGCGGCCATCTCGGTGATCCGCAGCAGATGTGCCGCTGTACCCCGGCGCAGGTCAGCCAATACCGCAGCCGGCTCTCCGGCCCGCTGCTGGACCGCATCGACATCCAGATGGAAGTGCCCGCCCTGCCGGTGAGCGCCTTGCAAGAGGCGGCACAGGGCGAAAGTTCCGCCTACTGGCGCGAACGCATAGCGCAGGCCGTTGAACGTCAGTGGCAACGCCAGCAGATACGCAACGCGCAACTTCAGGGCGAACTGCTGGAGCAGTTTTGCGCCCTGGATGCAGTGGGCACCCGCCTGCTCAGCCGCGCCACCGAGACCCTGCATCTCTCCGCACGCGGTTACCATCGGGTGCTGCGCGTCGCCCGCAGTATTGCGGATCTGGAAGAGAGCGATCCGATCAGTATCCAGCATCTGGCGGAAGCCATCCAGTATCGGCGCCTGGCGCAGACACTGGCCCAATGATCCGTTAGAGAAAAGGCCGCTAATTTTCACATCATCGGCCCTTACCTTAGTCCTTATGGATACCCGTGTACCGCCCAACCGCAGAACTTGCTGATGACGGCGATGCCGTCTCAGTACGGGCTATTGCCGCCATCCGTGAGAAATACTTGCGCGCACGTTGCGTATTTTTGGCGACGCCCAGGCCCTCTTCATAAACCAGACCCAGGTCAAAATCCGCCCGGGCGCAGCCGAGGCGAGCCGCCTGACGGTACCAGTGCAAGGTCTCCGGCCAGCCTTTGACGACGGTACTTTCCTGGCGGGTGATCAGAGGCGAGTAGAGGGTACCGAGGTAGAAGGCGGCCTTGGCATCCCGCGCTGATGCCGCCTGCTGCAAACGCGCCAGCGCGGCTGGGTCCTGTTCGGCCTGATTGCGCAGGGATTCCAGATCCTGCGCCAGCGCCGCGAGGGGCCACAAGCCGACGACCAGCAAAAGTATCACGCATCGAAGCATGGCTTCCTCCTTCGCTTTGGATCAGGTTCCCGCGTGCTCCCGGGTAGCATGGAACACCACCTGTGGCCAGCGCTCCATAGTAAGGTCCAGATTAACGCGAGAAGGCGCCAGATAGGCGAGGCGATCCCCCGCATCTTCGGCGAGCTGTTCTTCATGCCTGCGGGTAAATTCGGCAAGTATTTTGGGGTCATCACACTGAATCCAGCGCGCCGCCTGCACCGTCACCGGCTCGAAAATCGCGTCGACGGCATATTCGGTTTTCAGCCGTTCCGCTACCACATCAAATTGCAGTACGCCGACCGCACCAAGAATCATATCCCCACCTTGCCGCGGTTTGAAGACCTGGGTGGCGCCTTCCTCCGCCAACTGCTGCAGCCCCTTTTGCAGTTGCTTGGCCTTGAGCGGGTTACGCAGGCGCACCCGGCGGAACAACTCCGGCGCAAAGTAGGGAATCCCGGTGAACTGCAGAGCTTCACCCTGACTGAAACTATCGCCAATCTGAATGCTGCCGTGATTATGCAGGCCGATGATGTCACCGGCGAAGGCTTCCTCCACCAGCTCCCGCTCCTGGGCGAGGAAAGTAATGGGATTATGCACCTGAATATCCCGTCCCAGGCGCAAATGTTTAATCTTCATGCCTCGCTGAAAGTGCCCGGAGCAGACCCGGAGAAACGCCACCCGGTCGCGATGCTGGGGGTCCATATTGGCCTGAATCTTGAACACAAAACCGCTGAAAGCCTCTTCTTCAGGCCGCACCGTCCGCCCCGTGGTGGGACGGGGGCGAGGTGAAGGCGCCCAGTCGATAAGGGCCCCCAGCAATTCCCGCACCCCGAAGTTATTGATGGCCGAGCCGAAAAACACTGGCGTCTGCTGTCCCTCTAGAAAATCCTCCAGCGCGAAGGGGTGGGAGGCACCACGCAGTAAGTCCACCTGTTCCCGCAACTCAGACATCTCTTCAGGAAAGCGGCGATCCAACTCCGGGTTATTGATCCCGGCAATCCGCTCCACCGTCTGCTCCCGGGTTTCCTCACCAGCGGCGAACACCAGCACCTCATCGCGCAGCAAGTGGTAGACCCCCCGGAAACGCTTGCCCATACCGATTGGCCAGGTGACCGGCGCGCACCGGATACCCAGTACCGACTCCACCTCATCCAGCAATTCCGTCGGATCGCGGCTTTCACGGTCGAACTTGTTCATAAAGGTGATGATGGGGGTATCGCGCAGGCGGCAGACTTCCAGCAGCTTGATGGTCTGCGCCTCAACGCCATTGCCACCGTCGATCACCATCAGCGCCGAATCCACCGCCGTCAGTACCCGGTAAGTATCTTCGGAGAAGTCCTGATGACCCGGCGTGTCCAGCAAATTGATGACATGCTCATCATATTCAAACTGCATCACCGAACTGGCGACGGAAATGCCGCGACTCTTTTCAATGGCCATCCAATCGCTGGTGGCGTGACGACTGCTTTTGCGCGCCTTGACCGTCCCCGCCAACTGAATCGCACCCCCGAAGAGCAGGAGTTTTTCGGTCAGTGTCGTCTTGCCGGCATCGGGGTGGGAGATGATGGCAAAGGTGCGGCGACGCCGAATGGCGTCAATAAACGCGTCGGCCGAGGCCGCAGCAACAGGGGATGACGACATAAAAGATTAACCTTCTCTGAGTTGATTTACGGACGGCAGAAGCGACAAGGACAAGACCAGCGCATCCTCCCGACCCTCTTCATTGCGATAATAATTCAAACGCACCCCGATTTCATGGAAACCCTGGGAACGATACAGATCCTGCGCACCGGCATTGGACACCCGTACTTCGAGAAAGGCCCTTTGCGCACCCAGTTGCCTGGCCCGGCAGAGAAGATGTTGCAGCATGCGCCGTCCAAAACCGCGCCGGCGCAGGGCAGGCACCACACCAAGATTGAGGATATGCGCCTCGGCCGCACCCGTGGACAAGACTCCAAAGGCCACCAGCACGCCGGCGTCATCCTCCATAATCCAAGCATCATAACCCGCCTGCATGCAGTCGCGGAAAATACCCCGCGTCCAGGGTCCCGGTGAAATGTGCGATTCCAGCGTCGCCACGGCATCCAGATCACCGGTCTGCATGGGGCGCAGATTCATTTTTGTTGCGCCTCCGGCAGGGATGGACGGATATAGTGCGGCTCCAGCAACGCCGGGGAAATGCCGCGATCTCCTGTCTGACAGCGCGTCTGCGCAAGGCGCAATACGGCCTCGGCCCGCGGAAAACTGTCACCACGCCAACCGAGTACGCCAGTCCCCTGCCAGTGGGCATGATAGGCTTGCCAGCCGGTACCCAGCCCCCACCACTGACCAGCAGCGGGCCAGTCCACGACATCGGGTGCACAGACTTTTTCCGCACCTTGCAACTGAGGGATACCCTGCGCGTCCTGACAGAACACCCCTGCGTAAACTTCGCCCCGACGCGCATCGAGCGCCGCCAGCACCTGCGGCTGCGGCACCGTCGCAGCCAGTGCCTGCAAACTGGAAACGGGATAGACGGGCAATCCCCGGGCCATGGCCAGCGCCTGTGCGGTACTGACGCCAATACGCACTCCGGTGAAGCCACCGGGACCTACGCCGCAAGCGATGGCCTCTATATCGGCGAGAGTCATGCCGGCACGATCCAGCACCCGCTGAACCATGGGCAACAACAACTGACTGTGGCCATTAGCCGCCACGACAAGCTCTTCCAGCACCCCATCTGACGTACTGACCGCCACCGAGCAGGCCTCGGTGGCGGTATCCATGGCCAGGAAACGGCGCGCGTCCATCAGGCTTTTTCCCGCCAGAAGGCTTGGACCGCATCAAGGCTGGAAACACGCTGCATGGGCGGCAGACTATCGAGAAAAATCCGCCCGTAGCCCTTTGTGCGCAGGCGTGGATCGCAGAGCATGAGCACGCCGCGATCCGTCTCGGAGCGTATCAGCCGCCCAACACCCTGGCGCAGGGCAATGACCGCCTGGGGGATCTGCAATTCCCGGAAAGGCTCGCCGCCCGCCGCCTGGCACTGTTCCGTGCGCGCCCGCAGAATCGGGTCCGCGGGACTGGCAAAAGGCAATTTGTCGATAATAACGCAGGAGAGCGCCTCACCCTGCACATCCACCCCCTCCCAGAAACTCGCCGCCCCCAGCAGCACCGCATTACCCAGACTGCGAAAACGGTCCAGAAGACGGGGTCGCGGCATGCTCCCCTGCACCAGAATAGGGAAGGACAGCCGCTGCGACAAGGATGCCGCAGCCTCCTGCAAGGCCCGGTGACTGGTGAAGAGGAAAAAGGTTCGTCCGCCACTGGCCTCAATGACCGGTGCAGCGGCTTCCAGACAAGCCTGGGTATACGTGGGATGATTGGGCTCCGGCATCGCCGGTGGCAGATACAGCAAGGATTGCCGGGCATAATCAAAGGGTGATGCAGCGGTAAAGGTGCTCGCACCCGTCAAACCCAGGGCCCGCTCGGTGCTGGTGAAACTGTCACCGACCCGCAAAGTCGCGCTGGTCAGGATCACACTTTCCACCGGCTCCAGCAGATGCCGCTGCAAGGGTGCTGCGACATCCAGCGGGGTCGCATGGAACTGCACCGTACGTGCCTTCTTTTCCTGCCAGAACACCATATTCTGGGCATCGTGCGTCGTAAAAAAATCGACCGTCGCCAGCAGGGTTGCGCCGCGTGCCGCACATTGCTCCAGGCCCTTGCCACGCGCTGCAGCCGCGGTCAGGGCCTGATTCAGCTCCGCCACAGCCTGACGCAGACGGGCAAAGGCAGCACTTTGCGCGTTATCCGTATGCAGGGTCCAGGACCCGCGCTCCTCACCGGGACCCAATGTAGTTCGCCACGCGGTCGTGAGGGTTTCCACCTGCGCCGCTGCAGCCAGTAAGCGTTCATCATCCCCCGCCTCGGTCAGGGTTTCGGCACGGCTGTCCCGTGCCCAATCCCAGAGCTGATGACTGCTCAGTTGCTGACCGAAATAACGTCCGGCCAGATCCAGCACCTGATGCGCCTCATCCAGCACTATCGCCTCGACCCGCGGCAATAAATCCCCCATGCCGTTCGCCTTCAACGCCAGATCAGAGAAGAGCAGGTGATGATTCACCACCAGAATATCCGCCTCCTGCGCCTGCCGTCGCGCCTCAATGACGTGGCAACGCCCATACTCTGGGCAATCGCTGCCGAGGCAGTTGTCCCGGGTCGAGGTCACCAGGGGCCAGACCGGCGAATCCTCGGGCACCGAAGTCAGCTCGCCAATATCCCCCTCCCGAGTCCGTCCGGCCCAGTCCGCCACCCGCGCCAAAGGTGCCGCCAGAGCGGGTGCCACGCCCTCGGCACCGAAGCGTTGCAGACGATGCCGACAGAGATAATTGGCCCTCCCCTTGAGGCGACTGACCCGCAGCGGCTTTCCGGTAGCCCGCAACAGCAGCGGAATATCCTTTTCCAGAATCTGATCCTGCAAGGCCTTGCTACCGGTAGAGACCAGTACTTTGCGCCCGGAAAGCATGGCTGGCAGGAGATAAGCGAAAGTTTTGCCCGTCCCTGTCCCCGCTTCGATCAGGGCAACACCACCATTGTGCAAGGTATGGGCCACCTGCGCGGCCATGGCCTGCTGCTGCGTCCGCGCCCGGAACTGCGGCAGCACTTGGGCCAACGCCCCGGCCTGCCCTAACAGCACGGACCAGTCTTCCCCCTCCCTTATCACTCCCGACACCCCATTGCCGCTCCCGTTTTATCATCAGTCCTGCTATTTTTACACAATTTCGTGGCAACAAGGGCATTCCATGTATAAACGGCGCGCGCGCATCCTGTTCTGGCATCCGACTGATCCGGCAAAGGCCCGCTATGCCGCCACTTTGGCGGAAGCCTTGGGTGCGGACTGGCTGGAAGCGAGGACGGATGAACCCGACCATGCCTGGCCCGATCTCCTTGTCGTTCTCGACTGCCACACGGCGCCAGATATCCCCCGCGCGACGCATACCCAATGCAAATACTGGCCCCTGGCCCAGGGTAGCTGGGAGGACGCCGTGCGCGCGCGCATCACCGGCGTCATCGGCGGCTTGCGTCTGCTCGCCCGCATGGACCAGAGTCCGGCACCCGGCCATGCGGCAGCGCCCTTTGACAAGGCACTCAGGCTGAACTAAACCTCTAATAGTTGATCACAATATATGCGCCATAGAAATGCATTATAGACAAGCGCAATCATTCCTCGACAGAACGCGCTGCCTGTTGACTTCAAAAAGGAGAGCACGCATGGAAGTCATCCATAAAGACAAGCACGGTATCACCATCCGCTTCGACAAAAAGGACCTTGCTAAAATAGTCGAGCCCATCGTTAAAAATGCCGAAAACTTTGCCAAGGACACCTTGGATATTGTCTACCTGCTGGCCGAGCAGGACTACCGGACAGATGATCACTTCAAACAACCACCCCATGTTTTTGACTAAAGGAAGCCATCCATGCAAATTCGCGAAGAGCAGGAGCAGAGCGTAGAAGTTGTTCTGACCACCCATGAGGCGGCGCAAATCGCCAGCAACATCCTGGAGAACCAGAAAGCGGCCGGTCCAGGGGCGGTGGCACTGGCCGAACTGCTCCGGAAAGAAGGCTTCACGGCTGCCCAGTCCCAGGTATCCGATCGTTACGAGTGGAAAACGCCGGATGATATAGAGCAGGACGCCTAGGGCGATGTGCATAGCGACGATCCATCCGGGCCGATCGCGTTGCACGCACTAAAAACCCGCGGGCTGAAACAAAGCGCGGGTTTTTTAGCAAGCGACGGGCAAAGATTCATTCGTCATCAGGAAGCGTTGGATACCGGCAAGCTACGCGCTCCGTCAAAATGTGCCGCCCAGTAAGGGTCATCCAGGCTTGCCACCTGGACACCCGTGCGCGGAGTCTGGGCACTGACGAAGTGCTGGTGGCCAATGTAAATCCCGACATGGGAATAAGGCCGGTGCATGGTGTCAAAAAACACCAGATCACCCGGTTTCAGGTTAATCCGGGAAACTTTCCGCAACTCGGCTGCCTGGGCATAAGAGGTGCGCGGCACCTGAATATCAAACTTCGCCAGTATGTATTTAACAAAGCCACTACAGTCGAATCCAGAGGTCGGACTCATACCACCCCAGCGATAGGGAGCACCAATAAACTTAAGTGCGGAAACCACCATCGAACGAGGTGATAGCCAGGAATTGTAACCGGAATGGCTGTCCGTTTCCGCATGCTGCCCTTCTTGCGCGATATCACTGGCCAGATCGGCCGCCGCTTGTGGCCCGACAGCGGCATTGCCACTGGTTTCCAACGCCTGCAAGGGGTGGCGTGCCCAATAATAGGCGTGGCTGGCCAACATCTCCAAAGCGAGTCGTAAATGAGACTGCTCTGGTGCTGAAGTGGCAACTACCGCATCAACTGGCGCTGCTATGAGGTTTTCTGGAAGAACGACCGGAGTGTCATCCGTCACCATACCTACCCTGGCCAGCGCCAGCGAATGATCGACAAAAACGAGGCTCGTTACCTGTTCCGCATCGGCTGCAGGAAAGAATTGCACCTTGAAGTCGTAAGCCGAAACGCGCTGTGGTGCAGCACCCACTCCGGCAAATTCGACGGGCGCGAGATGCATCAACTGCAACACCGTCGGTGTCAACGCCCTATAATCGTTTTTGGGGGCACGCAACGCTGTCCCATGGGCAGTGCGAAAAACCACTCTTTTCACCTGCCTGGCGGGTACCAACCCCTTGTTGCGGATAAGCTGTAGTTGGGCTGCTTTCGAACTTTTCGAAGTGCTCTTATAATGGGGTCGGGCGTGGGTGTGGTGACTGATCCGATACCAAGCCTTGTGGCCTGCCTCGTGCAGCGCCGCCTGACACACCCCGATCCCGCCCAGAAACGTCAATACCGCCACAGCAACCTGCCAGCGATGCTTTTTCTGCATTCCTTCGTCTCCCGAATCACCTGGGAATCGCCGCTGCGTAATCTGCCTTCTGGCTGATTATGCAGAGACATTGCCATTTCTCGTCAAGATAGAGAAACTTCGAGGCTACCCCCTATCCACAATAAAAAAGCCGAACAAGTTCGGCTCGTCATGCATACTGCGCTCTGGACGTGGAAGCACCGCGGCACCGCAACGACCCAGGGCATCGGACCGGCGACGCCCGTACGATAGCCCCTCCCAAATCAGGTCGAATATTAGCCATTAGTAAAATCGATGCTCCATAGTCCATGTTTGGGACTATAGGTCGTATCCGTGCCCGAGGCAAGACCCAATCGCTAGTTTTAACAGGACATGACGCCAGCCCTTATAGCTACTGGCCCGACAATTGCTTATCAACGATTGGGAATGATCCTCATGGAGACGCAAACCGATGCCTACTTCGACAGCAAAGAGGCGAGAGCAAACACCTGCCAGCAAAGTCTTGACGCGGGCCAGAGACGGGCGCTGGGCTTGGTCGACACACTTGCCTGGCTTGCTCGCCCTCTTGCTCTTCCTACTAGTACCTCCTCTGGCGGCGGCTGCCCCAAATGGCACAGTGCGAGACGCTGCACCACTCCTCCAGCGGCTGGACCATGCCCACTGGATCGCTCAGGGACATGGTCCGCACGTCCTCTATGTCATCTTTGACCCTAACTGTCCCTACTGCCATGTCCTCTATGATGAACTGCAACCACGCATCCAGCCGGATCAACTTACGGTTCGCTATGTGCCGGTGGGATACCTCGCCCCCTCCAGTTTTGGAAAAGCGGCCGCAATACTGGAAACCAAAAATCCGCTGGCCGCTATGCAAAAGAACGAAAAGGGCTTCAATGTGACCAGTCATGACGGCGCCATTCCCGAAATCCTGCCGGATGCAGCCAGCGTCAATGCGCTCCACTCAAATATGAGTATTCTTGAGGCCACCGGGCAAAAAATCGTCCCCACCATAATCTATGCACGCCGCGATAACACCGTGAAAATCATTAAAGGCACCCCGGACCAGGCGGATTTGCCCGCAGTTTTGAAGGAAATTCGCTGAGCCCCCTCAGTAAGGATCCAGCATGTAGATCAACAGCGAACACCAGAACCTATTGACAGGTACGCCCATTCGTATAATAGTGAGAATGGTTCTCATTCATTACGAAAGGGCGCTCCATGACTTTGTTTTCCTGCCCTACTACTGTGGTTCTCCTCTTCTGCGCCAGCGTCCTCGGATCCGTCTCCAGTGCCTGGGCAACGGATAGTCCCGCGCCCTCCGGCAATGGATCTATCCCCGACATCTCCGGCATTTCGCCCAAATATCTGCCCGTCTATAGCTATATTACCAATGGCCTCTCCTGGGCCGGACACCTGGATAGCGAGGTTTTCACCAATTTTGCCGGCGGGACTAAACAGGGCAGCGAGGGTAATATCGTCGGGCAGATCGGCGTCGAATATGACAGCGAAAAGGCCGGCCTGTGGAAAGGCGGCAAATTCACCCTCTCCCTGATAGGCATTTACAACAGCGCCATCCAGCAGAACTACAGCGGCGACATCCAGACGGCCAGTAACATCTGGGCACCCGATGCAGTCCGCTTTTACGATGCCGCCTTCCGTCAGCGCTGGACGGACTGGCTCAACACCCGTATCGGTTACATGGATGTGAACTATTACTTCGACGTCACGGCCAACGCCTTGCAGCTCATCAACAGCTCCTTTGGCATGACACCGACCATGACCGTCAATGTCCCTGGTACCGCCACCTATCCTTACTCAGGCTTGGGGCTTCTGGCAGGTACCCATAGCGAGCACCTGAGTAGCAAGGTCGCGCTATTTCAGGGCGATCCGCAGCATCAGACCTCAGCCTTTGAGCGCGGCTACATGGCCTTATGGGAAGGCGGTCTGCACTGGGGCAAAGAGGATAACGACGCCCCAAAGGGTAACACCGACAATTATGGTCGATACGTCCTCAAAGCAGGTGTCTGGCACTACCAGCAACCCCATTCGGACCACTATGGGCTCTCTCCTGCGACTTCTGGCGTCTATGCTGTCGCCGAAGGGAACTGGAGTCTGCCGGGAGAACGTCAGCTCGGTGCCTTCGTCCAGATGGGTGGTGCGCCACAGGGCCTCAATCCCGTCCCCTGGCATCTGGGACTGGGACTGCGCCTGGGTCACCCGTTCGCCAGTCGCCCGGATGACAGCTTATCCATCGGCATGGCGCGCGCCTGGCTGCATCCAGGTCCTGTGGCAAAACGCCTTGGCGTGGAAACCACTGCCATCCACAACGCCGAAACGTCTTACGAACTCACCTACGTCGCAAAACTCACCAGGCAGGTCAGCCTGCAGCCCGACCTGCAGTACATACAGCATCCCAACGGCTATTATCCTGACGCCACCGTCGGCATATTGCGTTTACACGTCGAATTTTCCTGAAGCAGATTGAAAACCATCCCATGGAAACAGCCCTCATGCATAAGCAAGCCGATCCAGTGCATCCATTCCTGTCCGTAGGAGACCTTAAACCGGGCGACAGCGCCAGGGTACGCGAGGTCGCTGGCGGCAGAGGCATTCAGCAACGCATGAGCATGTTCGGCATTCGCCGGGGCACCGACATCCGCGTGGTTCATGGCCCAGGTAAGCGTGGTGCCATATTGCAGGTGGGCGGAGCACGCATTGCACTGGGCTGGGGTTTGATCCAGCGTATCGCCGTCGAGTTGTTGGGGACCGAATCCCCGAATACAGGAGCACAGGTGTGAGCGCGTGCCACGAAGAAAATCAGAAAATCCCGTCCACCACAGGGCTACCGGTTATCGCTTTGGCGGGCAATCCGAACTGCGGCAAAACCACCGTGTTCAACCTGCTGACAGGTGCCCACCAGCATGTGGGCAACTGGCCAGGCGTTACCGTCGAACGGCGCAGCGGCAGCATGAGCTTGGGTGGCCACAAGGTCTCGGTTGTTGACCTGCCGGGTGTCTACAGCCTGCTGGGGGGAGGCGGCGAGGATCAGTCGGTGGCCCGCAACTTCCTGCTCGACGGGCAGGTCGATCTGGTTATCAACATCGTGGATGCCTCCAATCTGGAGCGGCATCTGGCCCTGACCGCAGAATTGCTGGAAACGGGCCGCCCGATGATTCTGGTAATGAATATGGTCGATGAGGCCGAGGCCCAGGGACTGGAAGTGCTCACCGCTGGACTGTCAACGGCACTCGGTCTGCCGGTAATACCCATGGTCGCCCGCAAGGCCAAGGGTCGCAGCGCTCTGCTGGAAAGCCTGACACAGGCACTCAAGCAGCCACCCCATGGCAGCCCGCCCGCCTATGGCCCGCTCATAGAATGCGCTCTGGACACCCTAAGCACCCTGCTGCCGGGCAGCAATCCCGTGCGTCAGCGTTTCGAGGCCTTACGCCTGCTGGAGGGCAGCGCCGACCCCACCAACTCCGGGGTGCAACATACTCTGCAGCAGATCACCGCAGAGGTGGAAGATGGCAGCGCTGAAACCCCTGCCGATCTGATCATGGATCAGCGTTTCGGCTGGGCACAGGAAATGGCCACCACGGCGCTGCGTCGTAACGGACATGCCGGAATACGCCAGCGGGTCACCGACCTGCTGGATCATGTGGTGCTGAATGACTGGCTCGGTGTTCCCGTTTTTTTGCTGGTGCTCTATCTGGTCTTCGTCGTCAGTTTCAGCGGCGGCAATATCTTTTTGGATTTCTTCGATCAGGCCTCCGCTGCGCTCCTGATCCATGAGGTCGGTCATGTGCTGCTGGAGACGGGGCTACCCACCGGGTTGATCTCTATCGTTGCCGGAGGCGTCGGCGGCGGACTGAATCTCGTAATTTCCTTCATTCCCCCTATTGGCCTGACTTTCGTCTTTCTGGCCTTGCTCGACGATTCGGGTTACATGGCCCGCGCCGCCTATGCCATGGATCGTCTGATGCGTCGCCTGGGATTACCCGGCAACGCGCTCGTTCCCATGGTGATCGGTTTCGGCTGTAATGTGCCCGCCATCATGGGATCGCGGATCATCGAAGATCCGCGCGGACGTATCCTGACCGTGTTGATGCAACCCTTCATGTCCTGCTCCGCACGCCTGACCATTTATATGGCCTTTGCCGTGGTGTTCTTTCGCAGCAATGGCGGACAGGTAGTCTTCGCCCTCTATGTGCTGGGTATTATCGTCGCCCTGCTGACGGCCTGGCTGCTCGGCAAAACCGCCTTGCGCGGCGAGGCACTGCCATTCGTCATGGAACTGCCGCCCTACCGCCTGCCCAGCATCCGGAGTGTGGTATTGCAGAGCTGGCAGCGCTTGAAGGTGTTCATCTTCCGGGTGGGCCGGGTGATTGCAGTCATCGGCGTGGTACTCTTCATTCTTCCCGGCATCGACTGGACAGATCACGGGCTGCGCAGTACCGACATTGACCATTCCCTGCTCGCCCAGGGCAGCCATGCGCTGATTCCGATTTTTGCGCCCATGGGGATTCATCAGGAGAACTGGCCAGCCATTTCCGGCCTGACTGCAGGGGCAGCCGCCAAGGAGATTGTGATCGGCACGCTGAATGGTATTTATCAGCGGCAAAATGCGGCCGATCTGATGGCAGCCTATCGCGATCCCGACCTTGCCGGGCAACTCTGGGATGCGCTCAAGACAATCCCCACTAATGCCATCACCTTTATCACCACGCTGGACGACCCTTTGGGTCTGTCCGCTATCACATCCACCGCCTCCACCCAACAGGCATCGGGGGCGGAAAGCGCCACCCTCCAGGCGATTGCGGCCGACTTCACCGCCCTCTCGGCATTTGCTTACCTGGTCTTTGTGCTGCTTTACGTGCCCTGCGCCAGCACCATGGGCGCACTCCGCCGGGAAGTCGGCTGGGGCTGGATGATCTTCTCCCTGCTGTATGGTATCAGCCTGGCTTGGGGCGCGGGCACGGTGATTTACCAGACGGGCACCTTCACCGAACATCCGGGATCCTCCGGGGCATGGATCGTGGGGGTACTGGCAGCCTTTGCCTTGCTGGTCATTGGTCTGCGGCTTTATGGGCAGCGCGCGGCCGCCTTAGCGAAGCCCTCTCTGAACCAGAGGGCGGCGGCATGAAACCCTTATTCGCGGTTCGGGAGGTACTACTGAGACAAGGCATGGCCAGCGCCAGCCAGATGGCTGCCGAATTAAAGCTCTCTGTTGGCCTGGTCGAGGACATGCTAGCGTACTGGCAGTGTCGCGGCGCGGTAGAGCCGGTACTGGTCGGGACCCATAAAAGCTGTGGCAACCGTTGTAATTCGGGCGGATGCGGCAGTTGCAGCAGCACCCCGACGTCCTCCGTTCAGGCCTACCGCTGGTGCGGCGTGGGGGGAAGACAGTGAGGACACCTCAGCCCGCCGTTCCATCATACGTTCGACTTGGCGACGGCACTCGCCCGCTCGGCCTAGGCGCCGCGTGTCGGGTACCCAAGATTTGGATCGGACGAAGGGTCGCAGTATGCAAGCAGCCCTTCTCCTTGATAGGCGATCATTTAACCTATTGTCTCCATGAAGAGGTCCTCTATACTTATCCCACAGGCCGGGAGTGATATTTGATTGGCCATGACGAACGAGGTGACCGGTGCGGTTAAAAGTGGCAGCCATTCAGATGGCCGTAGGAGAAAACGAGACCGACAATATCGCCAAGGCACTGCGGCACGTAACCTCAGCGGCAGACGCCGGTGCCCGGATCATTCTCCTTCAGGAACTCTTCAGCACACCGTACTTCTGCAAGGACCAGAATCCCGACTTCCTGAACCTGGCACAGCCCCGCGAGAGCCACCCCGCCCTGCTGGCCATGCAAAAGCTGGCGCGGGAGCGCGAGATCGTGCTCCCGGTCAGCTTTTTTGAACGCGCCAATAACGCCTTCTTCAATAGTCTGGTGGTTTTTGACGCCGACGGCAGCGATCTGGGGCTCTATCGCAAGGCCCATATCCCGGACGGCCCCGGCTATCAGGAAAAATTTTATTTCAGCCCCGGCGATACCGGGTTCCGCGTGTTTGACAGCCGCTACGGACGCCTCGGCGTCGCCATCTGCTGGGACCAATGGTTCCCGGAAGCGGCGCGGGTGATGGCGCTGCAGGGTGCCGAAATCCTGTTCTACCCCACCGCTATCGGCTCTGAACCTCAAGCCCCGGAAATCAACAGCCGCGGACACTGGACCCGGGTCATGCAAGGCCATGCCGCCGCCAATCTGGTCCCCGTCGTCGCTGCCAACCGGGTGGGACGGGAAATCGGCCGGGAGAGCGAAATCACCTTTTATGGCGGCTCTTTTATCAGCGACGCCACCGGCGCACTCATCGCCCATGCCGAGCAGGAAGAGACCATCCTCTATGCCGATTTCGACCTGCAAACCATCGCTGCACAGCGGCTGGAGTGGGGACTCTTCCGTGATCGCCGCCCTGAACTGTACACGCCCATCCTGACTTTGGACGGGAATCCGCGTCGTGGATGATTTCCACCCCCCCGTGCCACCCGTCATCGCGCTGAGCGCCTATGAGCGCAACGGCGAGGCCTTTTCCCTCGCCCCTCAGTATGCCGCCGCCGTCTGTCAGGCGGGCGGGTTGCCCATCCTCTTTCCACCCCAGTGCCCCGAGGCCAGACTTATTCTGTCGCGCTGTGACGCGCTGGTGCTCACCGGCGGCGGCGACATCTCTCCCGATTTTTACGGTGCGCCGTGTGACGACAGCATTCATGCCGTACATCCGGACCGCGACGCCTCTGAGATCGCGCTGGCGCGAGAGGCCATCGCCCGGCGCATCCCGGTGCTCGGCATCTGCCGCGGCCTGCAGATCATTAATGTCGCCTTGGGCGGCGACCTTCTCCAGGACCTGCCCAAAAGCATTGGCACCCGCATTTGCCATCGCAACGCCGAGCATAATCCCATCATGCATGAGGTCATCGTCTTGCCGGACACGTTGCTGGGGGGCATCGTCGGGCGGGATACCCTGGAGATATCCTCCTGGCATCACCAGGCCATCGCGAACATGGCCCCCGCACTACGCATCAACGCCATCGCCGAGGATGGCGTCATTGAAGCCGTGGATATGCCCGACAATCCAGATGTCTTTGCCGTCCAATGGCACCCGGAGCATACAGCCGCCGGTGATCCGCATCAGCAGGCCCTGTTTAACTGGCTGGTACAGCGCGCTGCCCGGCGCATAGCGCGCGCAACGGGGCACAGCGAGACAAAGACTTAGCGGAAAGGATGCTCGGAAGGCCGCAAACGCTGTTGCAGCCAAGCCAGCACGGCGGGAAACAGTGAAATCACGATGATAGCGACGATCACCATATTCAGGTGACTTTTAACCCAGGGAAAGCGCCCGAGGAAATAACCAGCACCCAGCAAGCCCCCCACCCACAGGAAAGCGCCCGTCAAATTGAAACCAAAGAAACGACGATACGGCATAGTGGCAATACCTGCCACAAAAGGTGCGAAGGTACGAATAATGGGCAAAAAACGGGCGATGATCACCGTCTTACCGCCATGTCGTGCATAGAAGTGCTGGGTCGTATCCAGGTACCGGACATTGAGCAGGCGCCCACCAAAAAGGCGAACACCCCAGCGGCGCCCCACCCAGTAATTCACCGCATCGCCCAGCACTGCCGCAGTCACCAGCAGACCCAGCAACCAGGGTGCGTTCATGATGCCCGCGCCGGCTAAGGTACCACAGATAAATAACATGGAGTCGCCCGGTAAAACCGGCATAATCACCAGCCCGGTCTCGGCGAAAAGAATCAGGAACAACAGGGCATAGACCCAAGCCCCATATTGCTGAAGAAACACTATCAGGTATTGGTCAAAGTGCAGCAGAATCTGCACGAGATGATGAATATCCGGCATCGGCGCGATCACCCGGTGCGACGTGAATTCATGCGTCTTCCGGCGCGCCGCGACAACGCTGATAGTAGCGTTCGAACATCCTCTCCAATTCAACAATGACCGTCTCTGCCGCTTCCCCGCCCATCACATGCCTGGACATCAGACTGGAGGTGTCGTTGAGCATCTCCTTGGCATCGAGCATGGCATAGCTTTCCCGCAGGCGTTTAATCGCACCGACGACGGTCTCACCCTCTTTGGCGGGTAAAATCTTTGGCGCCTGATGCATCACCACCGTTTCTGGTTGTTGCCGGCTTCTCAAAAAATCGGCAAAGGCCAGCAACTGCTCCTGCTCCGCGCTCCCGAGTTTGCGCATGACGCGGAGAAAATGGCGCTCCCGGCTGTTCATACATCAGCTCCGGTATCCACCTTGAGAGAAAACACCCGTGGTTTGCGTTTCTCGGTCATGAGGGATAACTCGCGGACCAAGGCGATGATGACCCGGTCCGTAGTTTTCTGCATCTCCGGCCACAGCGTCCGCGCCTGCCCCAGGAGTTCGCCGATATTCTCGGGCGTTTCGCGATCTTCTTCCATAAGAATATCTTCAATCAGCCCCGGCTTCATCTCCGGCCGGAACAGCAGTCCCACCACACCATCCTCCGCGCGGAAGGCAATCCAGCGGCCATCATCATCCACCACCAGCGGCTTGATGCCTTCCGGCAAGGTTGCCGTCCCCGGAGACCAGACCATGACCTGGGCTCCGTCAACCGCCTGCGCCAGCGGGTCGTCACGGCCTGCCTCCGTAGCATGTGCCGTGGTGAAATAGGCGTTATGGTAGGGCTCCAGATGCAATTCGGACCCTTCATACTGCGCCAGCAATAACGCCCCCAAGCCAAAGCCCACCACCGGCCGCTTCGCCTTGCGGAAAATAGCGATGGTATTGAGTTCCTGGGTCAGCCAGGCATATTTGTCCGACTCCAGGGGAGACATAGGCCCACCCAGCAAAAATAAGGCATCAAAAGTCAGCGCATTGCCCGGCAGCTCGTTACTGAGAAAAACCCGGAAGTAACTGAAACCGATGTCGCGCTTCTCCAGTTGACTCTCCACGATGCCCAGAAACTCGGAGTAACTGTGCTGCACGACGGCAAAATGCTTCATGTTAACCCCCTCGACGCACCGGCACGGACAGCATGTCCCTGCTACAGCGATCTTTGGCGAATTCCAGAAACTCGTCCATCACCAGACTACGAAATTTCTGCTTCTGATAGACGAAGGAATAGGGGCGCGCCAGCGGCGGATTCAAGGGGCGCGCCAGCAAAGTACCCAGCGCCAACTCCTTGAGAACAGTCGTCTCGGAGACAATCGCCACCCCCAGCCCGCCTTCCACAGCCCCTTTAACCGCTTCCGGACTGCCTAATTCCATGGTGATATGCAGATCGTTGGTGTCCACGCCGACCTGATGCAAATACTCCATGGTCACCTCACGGGTGCCTGATCCTTCCTCGCGGGAAACAAAGGGATAATCCAGCAACTCCTGCGCGGTCACACTTTCGTAGGTACCCAGGGCATGATCCGGCTCGGCAATGACCACCATGGAGTCCATGCAGCACTTCAGCGTGGCAAGACTTTTGTTGGTCACCACCCCTTCCACCAGACCCAGGTCGATGCTGTTATCCTCAATCATGTGGACAATTTTATCCGTATTACCCACATGCAGGCGCACCTGCACATCGGGATACTTCATTTTGAAGTCACCCAGGACCCGAGGCAGCATGTATTCGGCAATGGTCGTACTGGCCCCGATGAGCAGTTGCCCGCGCAGATCACCCGTCATTTCCCCGACCCGATTGGACATCTCACTATACAGCGAGATGATGCGCTCGGAGTACTCATAAACCACCATACCGGCCTCGGTGAGGCTGATGCGGTTATGAGTGCGGTCAAACAAACGCGTATTGAATTGCTCTTCCAGTTGCTTGACCTGGAAGGTCACCGCTGGCTGGGTCATATGCAGTGTATCTGCCGCCTTGGTAAAGCTGAGCAGCCTTGCCACGGTGTGAAAAACCTGTAAACGCCTATCTGCCATGGAAATCCTTAAGTCGCCCGCGACTTTTCACCAGTTTATGGGTAGTATCTGAGCGCTTCAATACAGTATTAACGGAGGATAACCCATGCCCAAGGCTTGGGAAAAGCTCGACCTGCAAGGCGCCGGGGTACAGAGTCTACAAATTCGCTTGCAAAAACTCCAGAAGAAATCTCTATGGGGTTATCTATACTGGTGCTTGTTTCCCGTTGGAGCGCATCGTTTCTATCTGGAACAGGCTTGGGCCTGGGTCTTTCCGCTAGTCAGCGCCGCAATTATCGGGCTGGCCTTTCTGGGTTTAATCTGGGAGGCCATTGGCCTTACCATTGTGCTCTGCGCCACTGCGCTCTGGGACCTCAGCCACATTGACCTGTGGATCAGCGCTTACAACAAGGCCCTGCGCAAGGCGAGCTGGTTCGCCAAACAGACGCCAGCCGCCCCCGCCAACTACCAGGGACGCGCGGACACCGGTGAGAAACCAGCGCAATGGCAGCGCGAGTTACGAGACTATACCCAGACCAAGGAGGGCGAGCGGGCCGGCCACCCTGCCGCCAATGCCCCCGCCAAAAAGGGTTTTGCGCCTGGACAGCGCCGCCTCTCGTTCGCGGAACAAGAACGCCTGCTCGCCGAAATGGCCAAAGCCCCCAAAAGCGGGCCGGATCAGAAGTCAGCGGATTCCATCGAAAAATAGACGAAAATCGTTCAGTACAAACTATTCCTCCTTCTCAAACATGGCCAGATAGCGCCCCTTGGGGAGTGGAAGCTGTCTGGCTACCGCCAGAAAATCGGCGAGATGCAGGGGCGAGCTAAGTCCCACCAGCGTCACCCCGATACCTGGCGTCGAGCGCACAAACTGGATGGCGCGCTGCGCGGCATCAGCCAGCTCCGGCATCCCTTCCTGTAGAGAAGGCACTTCTTCCCGCGCCAGCAGTCCTTTGCCCAGGGGGTGACTCGCCATAATGGTCAGCTTGAGCTGAAAAGCCGCCTGAATGGTCGAGCCGATATTGCCCTGCCCGGTCACCTGGCTGAAACGGGTGTAGGCCTCCGGCATCAGCGCATTGAAGGGAAGTTGCACCACCCGCAGATGGTGGCGATTGCCTTGCCCTGCGGCCTTCTCAGCCAATCCGATCAGGCTGGTCAGCGACTGGAACAGCGTATTATCGGTCTCTACCCGGCAGGCATTAAAGGTGGAAATGCCATAGCAGCGAATTTTGTTGGCCTGCACCGCGGCTTCGAGCATGGTGAACACGTCGATCAGTTTCTGATACATGCGTTCCTTGCCAATCACCGGGATATGCACTTCCGGCTGATCAATCAGGAAGACATCCAACGTCTCTAAACCCGTCTGCTCGCGCAGGGCATCCAGTTGCCAGGCGATATACTCGGGGCTCAGGCAATGGACGCCTTGGGCGAGGTCATCTTCCTTGCCCAACCCCTTGGCCACCACTTCTTCACGGAAAAAGGCCAGCGGTTCCCTGGGGCGGCCATTGGCAAAGGTCAAAAAGCCGCCCTTGCCGACGACAAAGAATTCCTCACGCCGAATGCCTGCCGCCATGGCCTTGGCAATACCCACCCCCACCGCCCGTCCGGCCCGTCCGAAACGATAGTTGGCACCAGTATCGACGACATTGATACCCGATTGCAAGGCCTGCGCCACAATGGCCGCCACCGCGACATCCGTCACATCGTCCACGCCGCCGGGGAAGGTACCGACCCCCAGCGAAGACAGCTTGATGCGGGTATTTAAAAAGTCACTGAAGTGTTCGTCCGCGAGGGTCTCGGCGAAGCGCGCCACATAGGTCTTGGTACCGGCACTGTTGGCGGCTCCGGGAATCAGTCCGTTTTCCGCAGCATTCACGCAGCGTTACTCCTGTTGGCAAAGAGAGGGTGGTGTTGCAGCAAAAAATCCAAGCGCTCATGCAGATCGGCGCGCACCGGGCCGGATTGGGGTGCATCTTCCAGCGACAGGAACTGCTGACCATAGTCCGGCACATCCTCATCGTCCAGCTCCCATTCGACGGCCTTGAGCAGCACCCGCCCGGCCGCAGGCAATTCCGCGGGTAACGAACGTCCGCTCAAAATAGCCCAAAGCCCCGTCCAGCAGCGCGCCAGGGCAACGGGATGATAACCACCCCCGCCCAGCACCAGCAGACGCGGACTTTCCGCGACAATCTGGCGTACGACCTGCCAGAACAGGCCGTTGGAGACCCGGAACTTGCTCAAGGGGTCGGGTGCGAGGATATCGGTGCCCGCCTGCAAAACGACGACATCTGGATCGAAGTGCTGCAAAACGCGAGGCCACAACACCGCAAAAGCCAGAGCATACTCACTGTCATTCACTTCTTTGGGCAAAGGCAGATTAACCGCCAAGCCCGGCCAATCGCTGAGCTTCCCGCCCTGAGAGGGGTAGGCGTAGTCCGTATCCATGTGCAGGGAGACCGTCAGGGTGTCGGAGTCCTCCACAAAGGCCGCCTCCACCCCGTCACCGTGGTGGGCATCCATATCCCAGTACAGCACCCGCAAACCAGCGCGACGCAAACGCTGGATGGCCAACACTGGGTCGTTGAAATAGCAAAAGCCACGGGCCTGACCCGGTGCGGCATGGTGCATTCCGCCTGCGGGGCTGAAGGCGGTTACGCCTTCCAGCACGGCTTCCGCCGCGAGCACGCTGGAACCGGTAGCCAGGGAGGGTGTGTCGAAAAAACCGGGGAAATAGGGATTCTCCAACGTCCCCAGCTGATAACGCTGGCGATCGCTGTCCTGCACACCACCGCGAAACTGGGCGCGCTCAAAGGCCTGTATGTAATCTTTGGTATGAAAGCCAAAGAGCTCCCGATGGCTGGCCGGGCGGCCCTGCCGGTATTCTTCCGGCGCCATGGCCCCGTAGCTATTGATGAGGTCCAGGGTCAGGGACACCCGCGGAATCGCCAGGGGATGGTTACTCCCATAACTCGCCCGCCGGTAACGCGCCGCCCCGACAAAAATCGCGGGACGGGTCGCGGCGATCTGCAGGCGCAGCATCTCCCGCTCACTCATTCTGCCAACGACCGCCTGTACCTCGCCCGTCATGCGTTGTGACCGCGCAGGCGCAGGTAAATCTCGGGCAGGCGCGTCGGCAGGCTATCGAGATGGGGCAGCACGAGATAATGTCCGTGGCCAAAAACCAGCGGCAGATATTCACCGCCGCACGGGTCGAGACTGATGCAAAAGGCGTGGATACCCAAGTCCTGCGCCTCCTTCACCGCCATGCGCGTATCTTCCTGCAGATAGCGGGAATCACCGGCATCGTCATAATCTGCCGGACGACCGTCCGACAGGATCAACAGCAAACGCCGCTGCGCCGGACTCCGCAGCATCAGTCGCGAGCTATGACGAATGGCGGCACCCATGCGCGTCGCCAGCCGCCCGGACAGGCCGCCGAGCAAGGCCCGCGCCCGCGCATCAAATTTGTCGGTGAATCGCTTGATGGGGTAAAGCAACACCTCGTCGTGATACTTGCTGGCGAATCCGTAAAGGGCAAAAGGATCGCCTACTTCCACCAGTGCCTCACCAAAGAGCAGCATTGCCGAGCGCAAGCGATCCACCACCCGCACGCCGGAATCTCCGGCCTCCGCCATAATGGAGGTAGACAGATCGGCGAGCAGCAGTACCGAAGTATCTCGCTGTTGCGGTCGCCGTTGCAGGTAGATACCGGCTTTAGGCGAATGTCCCGCGCGCCGCTCCACCACAAACTGCACTGCGGCCTCCAAATCGGGCTCGTCACCCTCGTACTGGCGACGGCGCGGCGCCATCCGCGTCGGCTTCTGTGCCTGCAAGGCCCGCTTCAAACGCCTTAACGTGCCGTCATATTCGGCGGCAATGGCGATAGCCTTGGCCTCATCGTGTTCACGCAGCGGACGCTCATGCACCCGCGCCCAGCCCTCTTTATAGCTCTGCTGACGGTAGTCCCATTCGCGATAAGGCCAGCCACCTTTAGGCCCTTGTACCCCGCGACCACTGCCCATGACCTTGGCGGGCATGGGAATACCGACCCCGACCCGCCCGCCGGTCCCCTGAATATCCTCAGGGGGAATATCCATATCCGGATCATTGCCTTCGGCCTGTTGCGGGGCCTCTCGCGGTTTTTCCTCATGGCCGGCAGCACCCAGTTCACCGCCGCCATCCATCTCCGGAACATCCGTACCGCGCTTCTGGCGCGGATACACCGGTCGTGCCGCATTGGGCGAATGGCCGGGCAGATAGGCGCGGGCGCGCTCAGACAAGGAGATCGGCGGCAAATCCGTCGTTGCATAGAGAGTGAGCGCTGCCCGGAAGGCGTCAACAATGCCGGTTTGTGCCGTCATCAACATGGCAAGATCCCCGGGCAATCTTCCGGCCATGCCATCTTCCAGCATATTCACAGCCGCCTGATAATAGCGCCCGGCACCCCCTTCCGGCCGCCTGCGCTGACGGGATGCCCGCAGCACCCGCGCCAGATAACCGGGCATCTCCCGCTCCAGCGCGCTATCCACACGCAGATCTTCACAGAGATCAAAAATCAGCTGAAAACGAATCATATCGTCGCCAAACTGGGCGAACAGCGGCCGCCAGGTGATCCGCTGGTCGGGATCCAGAGGCGGATGCTGCACACCGATCTCGGCAAAAAGGGCATGGATGGCATCTTGCTCATAGCTGTCAAAGACCAGATGCGCACCGGTATGGTAGAAGGCCAGCAAAGCCTCTTCCCGGTCGGGCATCACCGCCGGCACAAAGAGACTGCGCCCGTCGGTCTCGACAAAACTGCGCCCACCCTCCAGGCTCCAGTTCCCCTCTTCCAAGGGCAGATGCAGCCCGGTCCAGGCCTGGAGCAGGAGCCCGAAGAGCCGCTTGTGGGTTCCCATACGAAAGCCGGGCAGGACCTCCAGCAAAAAGCTGCGCGCCTCATCACTCTCCAGTCGGAACCAGGCCTCACCACGCACCCTGCCCGCCGCCAGCACATCGCCGCCACGCCGCGTCCATTCCGCCACGCCCTCCAGACCACAGATGCCGCGCACCTTGATGGCACCGTCCAGATACGTCCCCAGCCCCAGACGCCCCTTGGCGAGAACTTCAGCCGGTGTCAGCAGCGCCCGCAGCCCCTCAACTCCTGCATCACCAAACAGAATCGCTACAGGTACCCGGAAATAGGATGCCGCACTGTCCACATGCCGGTCGATCCAGGCCGCACCCAAGGCAAACCACAACGCTTCCCCCTCTGCGCCCCAACCCCGGCGTACCGCACTGGCCTGCTCGAAGAAGCCCACCGCCGCCCGAAAGGTGCCGCGCTGGCTGAGAAACACCCGCGCCTGATCCAGCCAGGGATCCAGACCCTCAAAGGTCATTATCAGATCGGCGGTGGCATGGAAAAACGCCTTGCCTGCTTCCCGGTCATAGAAAAACAAATCCCGTCCCGTCTCCAAATAACGTAAGGTTCCCGCCTCCCCCAACGGAGTGACCACTGGTAAAGCCGCTCGCGCATCCCGCCCCGCCACAAAACTGACGGCCGCCAGATGGTCGAGGATATCCTCCGTCGCCGCCGACATGGGTGCTCCTTAGCCCTGCTCCGGGAAAAAGGTCCGAAAAATCTCCAGCAGCGCCTCAGCCAACTCCGGATCATCCGTCTGCGGATGGATGATCGCCACGGTACAGGCCTCCAGCGCGTCCAGACCCGCCACCATCAGCGCACCCGCATAGATCAGGGCGCGGGTAGAGGTCACTTCCTGCAATCCCTGATCCTTGAGGTTCCGCGCCTTACCCGCCGCCGCCACCAGCGCCCTGGCCCGGCTCTCATCCATGCCCGCCTCTTTCATCACAATCCGGGTTTCCACATCGGCGGGCGGATAGTTGAAATTCATCCCCACAAAACGCTGCTTGGTCGAAGGCTTGAGGTCCTTCAGCACCGTCTGGTAGCCCGGATTGTAGGAAATCACCAGCATAAAATCGGGGTGCGCAATAATCTCCACGCCGAGCTTCTCAATGGGCAGATGACGGCGATGATCGGTCAGCGGATGGATGACGACCGTGGTATCGGTACGCGCTTCAACAATCTCATCCAGATAGCAGATTGCCCCCTCCCGCACCGCTTTAGTCAACGGGCCGTCCTGCCAGACCGTTTCGTCGCCCTCGATCAGAAAGCGCCCGACCAGGTCTGAACTGGTGAGGTCTTCATGGCAGGCTACGGTCACCAGCGGCCGCTTCAAGCGCCACGCCATGTGCTCCAGAAAGCGGGTCTTGCCGCAACCTGTCGGCCCCTTGAGCATGACCGGCAGACGCCGATCCCAGGCCGCCATGAACACCCTTACCTCATTCGCCACCGGCTGATAAAACGGCTCCTCGAAGGGCAAACGCAAGCCGTTGCTCTCTGCCATTTTCGTCTCACTCATATTTGTCCCCATGATTTTGCTCGACATGACTACGCAGGTATAGATAGATATGGCGCAGGGTATGAATCACCATGCGCTCCGGCTGTGCGGGCAGTGCATCAGCACGCTCTGCGTTCAGACAGTTCTGGTAGTAAACCAGTTCACGGCAATTGTCGCGAAGGGTATTCCAGTGGGGTGAGCCCTTCACCAGCGTTTTCCACAACTCCAGCAAATCCGCACCACTGACATAGGGCCTGTGCTCTGCAACCAGCATGATACGCAACATGGCTGCCGCTTCTTCCACACCTGCCGCCACCAGTTCCGGCAACGCCATCCCGTCAACCTGCTGCCGCGCCAGCACTTCAATACGCTCCTGCGCTGCATCTAATGCACCAATTAACTCGTTTGACTCGGTCATCATCACTCCTGATGGGTTTCACGGTCGCGCCCCGCTATCACTCCGGGCGATTTTCGTCTAGGATAAGAGCGTTTTAGCTGAATGCGTGTACAATTCATTTTATAGTGTGATTAAGAAGGGGCTATCATGAGCACGAATCTGATCAAAATGGTCAAACTCAACAACCTGCAATACAACGCCAACCGCGACCCGCAAGTCTATCGCCGTGTCGCCGGCCATCCTTTCCGGATTCAGGCCATGCTGGAAGGCAAAGGCAGCGCCAAGATCAGCGTCACCTGCGAAGGCAAGACCCTGAAAGAAGCCAGCCTCGAATTGCCCGGCATTTTCTCCTACGAAATCACCTTCAAGGACGCCGGCATCCGTATCGCCACTCTCACCGTCAGCGCCGACGGCCAGAGCGAAAGCCACGACCTGCTGCTGGACACCGAGGCCCACGCTAAAGTCGGCTGACACTGCGTAGCTGACCGCGCTCATCAGCTCTCCGGCCGATGAGCGGTACTCCGGCATCTACCAGCCAAACTGGGCAAAAAATTCCGGCAGACGCTGCAAACCTGCATCCCGGTCAAAAAAACGATCCGCTCGTGCCGAACGCGCTGCATCCCGCCGCTCCTGGCTCCCGCCCAGACAAAATATCGCAATATTCAACTGATATTCCCGCCGCAAGGTGTCAATCAGCTCAACAGGATCCGCAATCTCCGGATCATCCAGATTGAGCAGCACAAAACGATGCAGCAGGACTTCCTGCCAATCGCCGAGGTCGTCCAAGTCCGTCGCCGCCGTCATCTCCCAGCCTTCGGGCGTCGTCATCACAACCGCCGTGCGTAGTTCCGGATCACTCGCCATGAGAATAAAACGCTTGCGCATCCGATCGCTGATACTGGGCACCAGGCCACCTCCATTACATTGCCATTGATTGGAAACAAGCCGCCAGCACCGACGGGCTCAATCCGCCCAGACTGCCGTTTCTAACAGTCGTTCACCCCAGAGCGAAGCCTCTTTGCCGACAATTTCTCGCAACTGTTCACCAAGCTGGACAGAATCAGGCTGCAGGCCTATTAACCGGGTCCCCTGCCCCACCGACCAGGCCGAACCCGCGACACGCCGAAAGGCACCATTTTCCGTCCACACCCGCAACCAGTCGCCCTCCGGCCAGCGTTGCTCCGTCAGAAAAGCTTCCGCCTTGAGTTTGATCCCGGCGCGCACCCGACGACGGAGCGGCTGATCCCAGTCCGCGTCGTCCAGCTCCGCCTGACCCATCGCATACCGTTCTGCCTCCGTAGGCTCTGTCGGGAGGGTCAGTTCATAGCCTGCAGCCTGCAGCAACATCGGACAGGCTGCCAGCACCGCACCTGGCTCCACTACCCTGTCCAGCAACTGCGACCAGCTACACAATCCTTCCTGCAACGCCGCTGTCAGCCATGTGCGAAAATCCGCCGAAGGCGCTGCCACGCAGTCCACAAAGGACGCCCACTGCGCCTCCAGGATGAAGCTGCCGCCCAGCACCAGACTGTGCCCGATAGTCGCGGCCCCGGTACCACCGATCTTGCGCCCTTGATACCAGAAATCATGCCCTTCCCTTGGCTCCACTTTCAGGCCGAAATACGCATGCACAGCAATCACCCAAGGGGCAATCAGGGCGAACAACTCAGGCGCGCGACATATTCCTGCAGCAGCGGGAAAGATAAAGAAATAATTCAGTTGACCAGGATCTACCCAGACCAGACCACCACCCAGGGCTCGTTGCACCACCGGAATCCTCAGCCGCTCGCAAGCCGACCGATCCAGTTCCGCACCCGGCCCCTGTGCAGCCCCCAGGCTCAGATGGGCGCCAGACTGTGCCAACAGCAGGATGGGCACATCCCGCTCACCCTGCGCCTCCGCCAGACCGACATAGGCGCGGTGCAGCGCCTCCGGAGCCAGAGTCCCCAGATGGATCAAGCGGATTCGCATCACCTGCAAATGCAACCGACCGAAGCGATCAACCCGCGCTCATCAGCTCTCCGTGGCCTCCGCTTGCATCTCTTTATCCTTCGGACGGTAAAAAACCGAGAGGTAGAAGTCGCGCTCATTGAGGGCCTGATGCCAGCGCACCCGCTCTTCCACGCCCGCCTGCATGATCCCTGCCATGGCCATGGACTGCTCACTGTCGAGGATCAGAATGGTATCCTGCAGGTCCTCGTCCAGCTCGATGAAATGCGCCGCCAGTCCTTGCGGCTCCTGAATATGCACCAAAAAAGACTTGCAGGAGGGGTCTTCCGGGTCCAGCGGCGTCATCACCAGCCGCCCCATGTAGGCCATGCGCGCCAATTGATTGAAACGGGGAATCTCCAGCTTCTTCCCCATCTTGTATTTTTTCAGCTCATTTTTCAGGCTGCTCACATCGGTAATCGGTATCGACTTCATGACAATCCCTAGCAATACGGTCGGCTATATATTCCCCCAAAACCCCCTCCCCATGCAAGGCACCCACAAAAAAGGAGACGGTTGCCCGTCTCCCGCATACCCTGAGGAGGGATTTTTTAGAAGTCGTAACCGATCTGAAGGCCGTAGGAGTTCTCAGACATAGTTGTGCTTGGAGAAACGTTGGGATTTCCTGGCGCGAGGAAAGCCGTACCCGGCTGCCCCGTATTGGTAACAGCAAACGAGTGCATATATGCTTCTGTGAGCTTCCACCCCATCCCCAGTTTCTGTGTAGCACCCACGGTGACGGCATTTGTCATGATTGCTGGCAAAATAAGATTATTGCTGATGTTTTTGTTGCCTATCGGGTTCGTTCCATGGGTGTAACCGGCACGCACCTGCAACCAGTTATTGACCGTATATTGTGTGCCGATATTGGCTACCCACTCATTGCTCCAGTGCATGGGCAATGCGTAGTCTGACATCCCTTGCCATGGCCCATAGATATCAAATGTGTTCATGGTGTTATGCCAGTTGATCCACTGCCCCTCGACGCTGATGAGCCACTGCGGAATGGGCCGTATGGCAAGGCCTAGAGCAATTTGTTGCGGGTAATTCAAATGGGCACTGTACTGGCCTGGTCCACCGACAGCCCCAGGTCCAAGGTTCTGTTCCCCCGCCTGCCAAGTAACCGGCGTAAAGATCATCGGCGACTTGTACGTTGCGCCCAGCGTTACCATATCATTCACCTTGTACAGGGCACCTAGGGTAGCGCCCACACCGTACGACCAGTTTGGCGTAGACAGATTCAACCCTCCCTGCACCGGCACTGACGTCGGATAAGGAGCAGACAGGCCAGTGGGGAAGTATTGCGTCATGGTTTGCTGAAAAGAAACCTGCTCTGCCGCCACGTTGAGCGTGACGCCAACGGCCAAACGATGATTCACCTTCCACGCCACGGTAGGCGCCATTTCCATAAAGCTGAGACTGCTGAAGCCTTGGGCATATCCACTGGCGCCCATGTCTTGCAAATAGTTCACACCCATGCCAGACGTGCCGTAGAGGCCACCACCAAACACCCAATTCTTAGCAAAGGCCGGCGCAACCCAACCGATGGCAGGAATCCCATATACATTGCTATGACTACCAATCTCACCCGCGCCCAGATTGGCCTTTCTTATCGGATTAAAAATTTCGGCAGAAAATGCCGCCTGCGGCGTCAGGAAAGCCATCCCTGCGGGGTTGCTCATAGCCGCAGACAGAGGATCATCCGGAGCCGCAACAACGGCACCCGCCATACCCATCGCATACTGCCCAATACCAATCAACTGATAACCATCTGTAGCAAACGCACTGGCCGACAGGCCCATCGCCAACGTCGCGCCAACCGCAATTCCTAAAATCCGTGATTTTTTCATTTGAATTCTCCGTCCCCAGTTGTGTCGCTAATGACACGGTGATTGTGTCGGAACCGGAACAACGTTGCAAGACCTTAGTTCTATCAATTTTTTAATCCTTTTATCAACCCATAAAATATTGGTTTATTAGCAACAATAAATATTATAAAAACCCATAAGAAAAAACATAACACTCCAACAAAAAAGGGGCCGAAGCCCCTATATGCACATTACATGATACGCCCCCATTCAGGGCGGAATTTTAGCGCTAGCCCAAAAACTGCAAATCCTGCAAGCGCATCTGGCGCCGCACGATCTCCACATCTTCCTTGTTCAGCACGAAAGGAAAGGAGCGAATGTCCGAAGGCGACGAATCCCCATAAGGCCGGTTACAGGCGCTGACTTCTTCATCGTCCTTCCCAGGGCAGCCGGAGGTCTGGAAGGGCTTGCCGGAATTGATGATGTCTTCCAATTCGGCCTGCGGGTATCCGAAGTCTTCGACCCGCCCATAGGCGTCAAAGCCCATATCTTCGTAACGGCCACCGGCATAATCGATCAGGAAGCGGCCCAACTGCACCCGGCGCCAGTGATCCTGCGGCACGGCATCCCAATCTTCCATCATGGAACCCTTCTCGGGGAAGAAGGCGAACATGTGGTTATGCCCGCCCATGTCCTTCATCTGCTGACAGACGGCGAGGATTTCCTGCTCGGTCTCGCCCATGCCGCAGATCAGATGCGCGCCGAATTTCTCCGGTCCGTAAATCTCTGCCGCCCATTCGATGGTCTGCCAGTACTTATCCCAGGAATGAGGGCTCTGCACGGTCTTGCCACGGGTGCGCTCAAAGATTTCCGGGGTTACAGCGTCCAGTGCGACGGTAAAAATGTCGGCACCCATCGCCTTGAGGTCGATGAGATCCTGCTTCTCCATGGTGGTCGGGTTGGAAAGAATGGAGACGGGAATATGGGGCGCCACCTCCATCCAGCGCTTCAGCATGACTTGCGTATCATGGTCAGAATCGGGATGGGTGATCATACTGATGCACATGCGCTGGAACTGACCCCGGTCACTGTTCTGGGCGATACGTTCGAGCATTTCATCCACGCGCACCGTCGGCCAGTCCACCCGGATGAAGTTGCGATCCGCATAATCACGACTCTCTTCACGATGCCGGGCCAGACCACAGTAGGTGCAGTTGGCACGACAACCTTCCGGATAAGTCATCAACAGGTTCAGGCAATTGGTACAGGAGGTACGGTGCATCACCCCGGGCACCAGGCCCAACGTAATCGCCGCCGCGGTGCTGAGCTGCACATATTCCGGCGACCGCATCGTCGGCGTTTTGACGAAATAATCCGGGCGATAAAAGTTCAAGGTCTGAGAATTTTCTTGCGCTACCGCACTCATGGAAGTTCCTCCTGTCATTCCGCCTTAAGCGGCAAAGTATTCATCAAAGGCGATCCAACCGGATCGCATCACCCTGTCTTCCTGAGCCGCAGGCTGTCGCCAGACGGCCTCCAAAGATTTCCTGCGCTGCACAGCCCGCGCCAGGGCCGGACCAAACTGATCCTGCATATCTTCTGCGTAGCTCTCTAATGCGTCCTCATCACCCGCCAGGTAATCAGCGGCCGCCCATCCCGCGCCCTCACCACTGATCACCGCCGCGGGGATGCCCGCCCCGGTAATGGGGTGGGTCAGCCCGGCCGCATCTCCGGCAAGCACCACGTTGCCATGCACCATGGGCCGAATACCGCCTACGGGGATCGCGCCGCCGGTACGCCCGAGGACTGATTCGCCGACGATGCCGCGCTCCACCATCTGCCGATGCAACTGCTCCAGCGGCAATTTAAGATTGTCCTCAAAACGCCGATCCGCCCCCAGTCCGAGATTAGCCACCGGCCCGCGGGGAAACAACCAGCCATAGCCTCCCGGAAAAGCATCCGAAAGGAAAATATCGGTATCCGCATAGGGGCGCGTCAACGGCACCGTGTATTGACGAGTATAAACCACCTGTTGATGCGGCAACCCCACGGCCTCCGCCACCAGGCTGTGGGGCCCATCGGCGCCAATCAGCAAGCGGGGACGCACCGTGAACTCGTCATCCGTGCCGCGCCGCAAGCGGGCCACTGCGCCATCCCAGGCGAGGAATTGGCAACACGTTTTCACCTGCGCGCCCGCCGCCTGCGCCAACTCCGCCAGACCCTGATCAAAACGTGCCCGGTCAATCATCATGCCGGGGAAGACGCTGTGATGCTGCAGCCCGGATGGCAGCACCGTCAGCATCCCTTCTACGTCCTGCACCCGCGAATCCGTTTCATGCACGGTACGCAAGAGCGGCATGGGGACAAACTCGGCGCATTGCACCGGGACACCGATCTCCGCACGGCGATCAACGCAAATCACCGTAAGGCCGCGGCCCGCAGCGGCACGCGCTGCCGCCGCGCCAGCCGGACCGGCACCAATCACCAGTACATCTGTGGCTAAAGGGTTCACGCGTCTTTTGCCGCCATCCGCAATACCGTCGCGAAATGCTCCGGCTGTAAGCCGAAGCCATCGACAGCCTGTTCCTCGAACAATCCCTCGATAATGCCATCCACGTCATTCAGATGCACATTACGCAGTGCCGCCTCCAGATCGACGATAGCGCGCGGCGGCTGGATAAAATAGTCACCACTAAAGTGGACTTGCCGCACCCGGTTCCCATAGCTATCCCAGAGCATTTCCGCTTGCAGCGTGCCACCGGGGGCGCGCAACGTCGCTTTACGCAACGGCATAGCGTCGCGCGCGCGGCGGTTGATGCCGAGCCACTCCGCGTCACGCACCTTCGCCAACGCCTCTGGCAGCAATTCGGTAACACAGTCCGGCAAGTCCCCTTCGACGAAAGACAGCCCCAACTGCGCACGGAAACCATCCAGCAAGGCTTTCTGCACCACCATCAACTCCGGCGCTTTACCTAACAGGGCTTTTAAGCTGGTCACCCGTTCCGCCACCGAAGAGATGGCGTGGGCGTCCAGTTTCTCCAATGGCACGCGCAGTACCCGCAACATCCGCGGGATATCCAGATCGACCAGCACCGTGCCCTGAAACAGCAACGTGTCTCCATCCATGATCCCACCGGTGCCGGAAATCTTTCGCCCCTCCACTTCAATGTCATTGCGCGGACGAAATTGCGCGGTCACTCCCAAAAGTGACAAGCCGGCCGCCGCCGCTTCACAGATCTTCCGTGACAGCGACGCCATATCACCCTGGGGCAGCGCGTCCCGCCGACAAACCAGCTCCCAGCCTATCTGGGTGGGATCAAAGATCAGTGCACCGCCGCCGGTGAGACGACGCTGCACGGCGATCCCCTGCTCACGACAGAACTCCAGATTGAGCTCCTGCTCCGGTGATTGGTGATAACCGACCAGCGCGGATTCCTCAAAGCGCAGGAAACGAAAAATGTTGGGAATCCGGCTTTCCGACATCGCCAGGAGCAACGCTTTGTCTAAAGCCATATTTTCGTCGGCCGAGCGTAGCCCGGTATCGACCATAAGCCAGTCATCAGTGGCGTGCGCCGTCATAACGCAAGCCACCGGGAAAACATGGAGCCCAGAGAAAGCACTATCGTCTCAGGCCGTAAACACAATCGGGATATCCCGCAGTTGCGTACGACGCTTCGGCGCGACGGGAACATAGTCCAAGGGCATGGTAGTCGTCTCATCACCGAGCGCCAGGACTTCTTCACCCACGATCATGGAGCAGCAGGAAGGTGTCACAAAAACATCCCGTTCCAGATGTTTGGCAAGCGCCAGCATGCCATCAGAGGGGAAGGCCACGCCGTTCAGCCCCGCCATGACCGCATAGGTGTCGGTGATGGAGCGATGCACGCCGGATGGACGCGCGCAACCCAACAATACCGGTGTTTCCGGTAGAGCAGCACGCGCATCCATAAAGAATTTACCGATTTCATCCGCCGCTGGCGTCGCGAAAGGCCGACTCGAAGCAGCATACTGCGGCATGATTACCACCAGCACCAACGCACTGGGCAGATGCCGCTGGATAATTTCGAGAGAGTTCCATTCACCAAGCAGCTCCCCGTAATGCAGCCCGATGACAATATGCGGCACCACTTTCATCTTGGTGGCCACCAAGGCTTCCAGCGCGGCCTCAAAATCATCCACCGAACGGCGCAAATGGTAAACCTGGTTGATGGTGTCCTGCGCACCGATGACATCCATCATGGCCACATCGACACCAGCATCCTCCATCCCGCGTGCAAACTCCGGGGTCGCAATACCGGTATGCATGGCAATCTGTAAATTTGGATAGCGATCCTTAATCTTGCGCACCGTCGGGAAATAGGGTTCATAATGGACCACGTTCTGGTGGTCAGAACCTCCTGAAAGAAGCAGCCCACGGCCCCCATCCAGGACAATCTGGTCCACCAGACGATCCAGTTCTTCTGGCGTCCGCACCGGAATCATCGGCTCCAGAATCTTCGCCTTACAGTGATCGCACTGTAACTTGCAGTCCCCACCGGTGATGGAAATAGCCGGGAAGGCATTCTTCCCGCATGCGGAAACCTCCGACGTCTCATGATGCCTAAAAGAAGGCGTATAGAAATTGATGCGACCCACCTGACTGCCGGACAGACCCGACCACCGTTCGCGCATAGAGTCCACTAAATCCGCATTGAGGACCAAATCCTCCAAAGCCTCCACTTGAGAAACAGCGTTCAACCATGGGTTCATATGAATTTCCATCCTTTGCACAGAGAGAAAGCTAGACGGCCGCAAATGCGGCCGTCTTCTTGAATCATGACGGGTTTTGCTGATCAGCAGCCGCCAAAACCATCCGTCGTCATTTTTTCCTCAAAGGCCGCCAACACATCGGCACCGGTCTTCAATTCACCGGAATCACCCGCAAAGTCCGCAGGAGTCAACTTGGCGATCCAACCGCTGCCATAGGGATCTTTATTGATGAGACCAGGATCTTTCGCAACGTCATCATTGCTCGATAAGATCGTGCCACTGACAGGGCTCTTCAACGGACCTACCCACTTGCCAGACTCAACAGTCGCCGCCGACTTGTCCTTCTTGATATCCTTACCAGCCCCCTTAGGCGTATAAGAAACAATCTGTCCAGCCAGCGCACAAGCATAGGAGGTCATGCCAATGGTCACACTGCCATCATCTTCCTTGCGCAGCCACACGTTATTATCAACGTTGTACATCAGATCTTCGGGGATTTCACAGCCACGTACAGTTCCCATCATTTTCTCCTTCGGGGTTACATTTTAGGTAAACAGAGCCTGCTGCCAGGCAGCATTAGTCAAAAAAACAGCAGTCGGTCCACGGATAAAATCAAGTCTGCGAGATCACCGGCAGATGCCACCGCATCCACTTCCTCAATCAGGTTATCGGCCTCGATGTCATAGCCTGGGAGTGCCGGGCGACATACGTGAATTTCTACCCCGGCATTTTTCGCGTCGCGAATAAAGTCGATAATGCGCTTACCCCCAGCCATCGCCGAGAGATTTTCCGCAACGCCCGTCTGCATGAGCCTAACCGCTTCCATCGTGCAAAAAATCTTAACCTCTGCATCCATGGAAGACAACAGGGCTCCTAGATAAAAAGGTGTCGCACAGCGGTGTGCCGTGCTCGGCCCACTGGTCATCACGATGACTACCGATTTTTCACCCTGATCCTCCAGATAGTGATCGCTCATCGCATTCCTCGTTCACAATGGATATTGTCACGCAGACAGCGCTGCCGGTACAACTCAAAGGCAGCGTCTCCAGTAGACAGCCTTTCGAGCGCAACGTCTACCGAAGCCACTGGCCGTACCCGTGCGATCCATGCTTCGTAGGGTTCAATATTGAGAAGATTGGGATCTTCCAACACATCTTCGTTGGCCAAATCAATCACGCAATCAAAGACATTCGGCACCGGACCCGCCCATTTCCCACTCTCAATAGTGGCGACCGGTTTACCCACCGGACGACGTGTCCCGGGTCGGCGCACCCGGACATGCAAAATCTTTCCCGCTATCGACTGAGATATGTCGGTCATACCCACGGTAAGTGTGCCATCGCCTTCGCGTCGCACCCAGATTTGACATTCCCGATCGTAATATAATTCGGCACGGAATTCGCAACCGTTACATTCCATAGCCTTCCCCTGATATCAGCGGCAGGTAAAAAAAAGCGCCCCGCAAAGGGGCGCCTTCCTACATCTTTAGATGATACCTTTGGCAGCGAGGAGATCCATCGAGTCGCTGACATTGTCGGGAATGCCGACTTTGCGCGCAGACAGACCCATGGCCAAACCGAGCAACTGGGTGAAGTAGATCACCTTGACGTTCGACTTGATGCCAAACTCTATCTCCGCACGGACCTGATGCATTTCCAGACCAGAGTGGCAGGTAGGACACTCGGTGGCAATCACTTCCGCACCGGCATCTTCCGCCGCCTGGAGGATATTCAACACCAACTGGGTGGAGGTGTCCGAATCAGACAACGTATGGGCACCACCACAGCATGCCGTTTTCAGCGGAAAATCGACATTGACGGCACCGGCAGCGGACAATAAATCATCCATGAAATGTGGCGCATAGCTTGACTCTGAGCCCGGTCCTTGGTCCTTTTCCGGAAAAATCTGCCGGGGACGGGTATACATGCAGCCGTAGTAGTTGGCGATCTTCAGACCGTTCAGACTCTTTTTGACCTTACTCTTGATACCGTCTGTACCCACTTCTTCCATAAACCACTCAAGAGCATGCAGACTACGCACATCCCCTTCATAGACGGGATCACCGGATTTTACGGCGAGATCCTGAACCGTCTTCATGGTTTCTTCAGAAGTAGCACACTCATATTCGACCTGCTTCAGATTACGATAACAGCCGTTACAAGGCGCCATTACCGTATCGCAACCCTGTAGTTTACTGGCAATAGCGAGATTCCGCGCGGACATATACGTCTGCAACATGGGGTGAATATTCTTCACTTCCATCGCGCCGCAGCAGTTGTAGTCTTCGAGATTCTCCATCTCCAAACCAAGTTCTTTCACCAGAACACGAGTGGATTTGTCATAGGGTCCGCCGGAACCTTCCAGCGCGCAACCGGGATAATATGCAACCTTAGCCATGATGAGCAGCCTCCTTCTGTGCCTTCACATATTCAGCGAGGACTTCACCAGTTTTACCCCAGGATTTGGTCTTCGGACGGAACACCACATTCATTCCCATTTTGGCCAACTGACCTAGGGGCAGCCGCTTAGTCAGACGCTTACCAAATTCCACGATCCAGGCCTGGACCAGAGGCTGACCAGAGCGTTTGAAGAATCCCACCATGACTTCGGTATCTTCGATACGCCCGAATTCGATGCACTGATGGGTGAACTCCTCATCAAAATGCGTCGATAGCGTCTTCGGCGTCAAGCCGTTATCTTCCAGCCAATGCGCCGTCGCCTTCATCACCCCCTCAGGACGCACATCCTTGGGGCAGATGTTGGTGCACTTGTTGCAGGAAACACACTGCCAGATAATGTCTTTGTCCTTCATCAACTCGGCTTTGAGGCCCAGACGAATCAGGTAAATCCAGTAACGGGGATTAAAATCCACATTCTGTGCGTACATGGTGCAGGAATTGGTACACGATCCGCACTGCCAGCAACGATGCACGTTCTCACCACCGCTATAGCTCTGGATAATTTCTTCAAAATGCTCTTCGTAATCCGTCAGCGTGCGTGGGGTAATCATGGTGTTCCAGGAACCCGAAACATCCACCCCATCCACTACCAAGTGATCGTGCTGCAAAATCCGATCGGGATCGATCAGTGTTTTTTCATGAATAGCCATAGCCACTCCTATACCCTAATTCATTAATGAATGTCGTCTCTCTTGATACGCGAGCCGCCCATCCGCCGGTGTACTTCTACGCCCAGCAACTTACGGATCTGTTCCGTAAAGTCTGTTTGGCCGCCAAAATCTGAACGCAAAAAGCCTTCCGCCATAGCGCGCACATATTGCGAATACTGATGGGCCAGGATGATATCGATCATATAAGGTACATCACGATATACCCCTAATTCCAACAGTGTTTCCCGCATCCATTGGCGCAAACCCTCAAACATTTCCGGACTTTCGCCGAAAGGGAAATCGGTCAGATAGTCGCCCCCACGGATGAATTCACGTACTGCGCCTGAGGTTGTACTTTGATCCCAGACCCAGCGCGTCATCAGCGGATACCGTTCGGGGTCGCTGAAATGCAACACCTCGGCACCCATATCCCTGATAACACGTTTTGCTTTTCCTGTGGCAGGCAAAGCCTCTTCAAAACGCGTCATGCGCTGTGCCAGATCACCGTGGCCGTCCAGCAAATCACGCATCACTTCACCTACCCGTGCAGCACCCTGCTCCTGTATGACCGGCCAGATTTTGCGCCGCGCAGTGAACATTTGTTCAACGAGATGCTCCATCTGTTCGTCCGTCAGCGACTGTTTGCTTTCCAGCAGAAGCCGGCGAAAACTCGCCGATTTCTTAGTCAGACTACTGACCAGATCAGCAAGGCCTTGCTGCCCCTCAAAAGCCTCTTCGAGCTCATAAAAGGACTTGTTGAGCAGTCCTTTATCCAACTCGACCGGCAACGAGGCGGGAACGACATGCTCTTCGTTCCCGGCGTGGTAGATATCAGCTGGCAACTTTCTGCTGTCCGTAGAGGTCCGCCACCGCACGCGAACCGGCTGCCTGACCTTGCGCAATCGAGTCATCGATGGTTTCCGGACCAGTGGCAGAGCCACATACGTAAATACCCTTGCGGGTTGTTCCTTGACTGTTGGTGTATTGCTCCGCTCGATCAATAAATCCATGCTTCTCAAGCCCAATGCCAAAGGTCTTGGCGATCTCGGGATTCAATGCGTTAGGGTCCATGCCGATGGCATGCACGACAAGATCCATCGGAATGACGATCGGACGCTTGACTAAAGTATCTTCACCCTTGACCAACAAACGGCCATCTGGAGATTTGGTCACTTCAGCAATACGTGCCTTGACGAACTTGGTTTTGTATTCTTCCTGGCTCTTCCAGTAGAACTTGTCTTCGTAAAGGCCGAAGGTACGGATATCCATGTAATAAATGAAGACGTCGGTGCTCGGAGAAATTTCCTTGATCTCCATGGCGAGGTTGGTAGATACGGTGCAGCAGATCTTGGAGCACCATTCACGGCCAATCTGGCGGTCACGCGAACCGACACACAGCAGAATAGCCACGCGCTCCGGAACCCGGCCATCGGAGGGACAACGGATTTGCCCTGTACCCACCATCTGCTCCATCTGGGTAGTGGTAAGTACATCCTCGTAGGTGCCGAAGCCCCATTCCGGCTTATTGATGGAGTCGAAATGGGTGAATCCAGTGCCTAGCACGATAGCGCCAGCATCGAGTTTATCGCCATTGCTCAGGGTAGCCGTAAAGTTACCGGCTTCGCCCGCCACCTGCGTGACCTTGGTAGACTTATGGATGCTGACGTTACCGTCGCCTTCCACGCGGCTAACCATACGACCGATGGCATCTTTGGCCCACTCGCCGGAGGGCACCAGTTTGGCGTAACCCGAGATGATGGGTGCACCACCAAGTACATCTTCTTTCTCGACGATAACCGCTTTCTTACCCATGGAGGCAATAGTAGCGGCTGCCGACAAACCTGCTGGACCTGCACCTACGACTAAAACTGTATCTTGTGCACTCACTGAACTTTCTCCTTAAGCGCCCGCTTTCATGTTGATGTTTTGATTGGTGGCGAGTTCGGGGTTGTAGAGGTATTCCACATTGCCTTGCTCCACCTGCTTGAGATATTCCTGGAAGTCGGCCTTGGCCTTGTCCCAGCTGATGCCCATCTTTT